>NZ_CP136925.1:850000-1150000 GCF_037126245.1 Mangrovimonas cancribranchiae | reverse complement strand
GATATTAAAAACGACTTATCTTTTGAAGACTTTAAAAAAGAAGTTATCAACGATTACAAAATTGCTGTAACATCACGTGAATGCAGTTTATTAGGACGACGAGAAGTTTTAACTGGAAAAGCAAAATTTGGAATTTTTGGTGGCGGAAAAGAAGTCCCACAATTAGCCATGGCTAAAGCATTTAAAAATGGTGATTTCCGTTCTGGATATTATAGAGATCAAACCTTTATGATGGCTATAGGAGAATTAACTATCGAACAATTTTTCTCTGGACTATACGCCAACACCGATTTAGAAAAAGAACCTATGTCTGCAGGACGTCAAATGGGTGGGCACTTTACAACACATAGTTTAGATGAGAATGGAAATTGGGTTAATTTAACCAAACAAAAAAACTCTAGCGCCGATATATCGCCTACTGCAGGACAAATGCCACGCTTATTAGGCTTGGCTCAAGCCTCAAAAATTTACAGACATGTTAATGGTATAAACACCGAAAAATTCTCGGTAAACGGAAACGAAATCGCTTGGGGAACTATTGGTAACGCAAGTACTAGCGAAGGCTTATTTTTTGAAACCATAAATGCTGCTGGTGTTTTACAAGTCCCTATGGTTATTAGCGTTTGGGACGATGAATACGGTATTTCTGTTCATGCAAAGCATCAAACAACTAAAGAAAATATTTCCGAAATACTTAAAGGCTTCCAAAGAACCAAAGACGCAAAAGGCTACGAAATTTTAAAAGTCAAAGGTTGGGACTATGTATCCTTAATTGAAACTTACCAAGAAGCTAGCGAAATCTCAAGAGAAGAACACGTTCCTGTACTTATTCACGTGCAAGAATTAACACAACCACAAGGACATTCAACCTCTGGCTCGCACGAACGTTACAAAGGTCCAGATAGATTAAAATGGGAAAAAGAATACGACTGTAATCAACAAATGAGATCGTGGATGATTGCTAGTGGTATGGCTACCGAAGAAGAGCTTACAGCTATTGAAAAAGCCATTAAAAAAGAGGTTAGAAATGGCAAAAAAGCGGCTTGGGAAGCTTTCATGAAACCTATTTTAAAAGAACGCTCAGAATTAGTTAATCTATTACAAAATTTAGCTAAATCAAGTGCTAATAAAGTATTTATTGAAAAGCTAGCAAACGATTTAAATACCATAGACGAGCCTATACGAAAAGACATTTTCACAACCGCTAGGAAATCGTTACGCTACGTTATAGGTGAAGAATCAAACGAAAAAAATGAATTAATTAATTGGTTTAATGCGCTCTCTAAAGAGATTCAGCCTAAGTATAGCTCGCATTTATACAGCCAATCAGATAAAGCTGCTACCCAAATAGAGGGAGTTACACCTATCTATAATGAAAACAGTAAAGATGTTGACGCAAGAATTATTATACGTGACAATTTCGATGCTATTTTTAATAAATATCCAGAAGCTCTTGTTTTTGGTGAAGACTCAGGAAATATTGGTGATGTAAACCAAGGCTTAGAAGGACTTCAAGAAAAATATGGCGAATTACGTGTAGCCGATGCAGGTATTCGTGAAGCCACCATTTTAGGTCAAGGTATTGGTATGGCAATGCGTGGATTACGCCCTATTGCCGAAATTCAATATTTAGATTACCTAATGTATGCGCTACAAATTATAAGTGATGATTTGGCCACTTTACACTACAGAACTAAAGGACGCCAAAAAGCGCCATTAATTATTCGTACACGTGGCCATAGACTAGAAGGCATTTGGCATTCTGGATCGCAAATGGGTGGCATTATCAATTTAGTTAGAGGAATTCACGTTTTAGTTCCTAGAAATATGACGAAAGCCGCAGGGTTCTACAATACTTTATTAGAAAGTGACGAACCAGCACTTATTATAGAATGCTTAAACGGCTACCGTTTAAAGGAAAAAATGCCAACTAATATTGGAGAGTTTAAAACACCTATTGGCATTGTTGAAACAGTAAAAGAAGGAACTGATATTACCTTAGTATCTTACGGATCCACATTAAGAATCGTTAGCGATGTTGCCAAAGAACTTCTTGAAATTGGTATTAACGCCGAAGTTATAGATATTCAAAGTTTACTGCCATTCGATTTAAACCATGACATTGTAAAAAGTGTTGCTAAAACCAATAGATTAATGGTTATAGATGAGGATGTTCCTGGCGGTGCTTCAGCTTATATTTTAAACGAAATATTAAACACACAAAACGCTTACGTTCACCTTGACAGCAAACCAATAACGCTTACGGCTAAAGAGCATCGTCCAGCTTATGGAACAGACGGCGATTATTTCTCTAAACCTTCAGCAGAAGATATTTTTGAAGCCGTTTACAACGTTATGCATGAAGTTAGTCCTAACGACTATCCAAAGCTTAAATAACAAGTTTTAAATATCATCTTGAAAAACCTTTTAGGTAATACCATAAACCTAAAAGGTTTTTTTATATTTAATACATGCTAACAAAATCTGAAAAAGCGACACTTCGAGGAACTATCTTTAAACACTTAGATGGTCTTGCTACAGCTACAACGGCATCTTCTCTTTATAAAAAAGGCGTTCTAGACATTCTTCTTCAAGAAAAGAAAGTCTCTTTACAAGATGTAACTAAAAAATTTAATGCCAATGAAGGCTACTTAAATGTTGCCCTAAGAATACTTTGCTCGCAAGGTTGGTTAACGCAACATTTAAATAACGACACCGATGAGATTTTCTATGAAACAAACAACCAAAGCGAACAAGCTTTTAAGTTGGCACCGCTGTATGAAGATGCTGTTAAATTGCTAAACTATTCGGTTAAATTTCCTGAAGAAGGTCATATTGGCCCAGATGCTTTTATCGTACTAGAACGTATTTTTGAATCGTATGAAAATCATTTTGGACTTGCCGAGTTTGAAACCAACCCCATTCAACAACAGATTTTAAAACATATTGAAGGTGCTATTGTCGCCCCAATAATTGTACTTCTTGGTGTTAACGGATTGTTTCATAAATACTTTATGGAAGCCTCTTTTAGAGCTGAAGAATATCATAAAGATCCTGAAAGTTTTAAAAAAATATTAGATTTCTTTGCTTATCTAGGATGGTTCAAAAAGAAAAAAGACACCTATCAATTTACCGATAAAGGCTTATTTTTCGCCAAACGTGCCACAGCTTATGGTGTTACGGTATCCTACTTGCCAACATTTGTCGCGTTGGACGATTTAATTTTTGGCAATCCATTAGTATTAAAAACAGACAATCCTAGTGACACCGAAAAACACGTCCATCGCGAAATGAACGTTTGGGGAAGCGGCGGTGCGCATTCAACCTATTTTAAAGTCATTGATCAAGTTATCATTGAACTATTCAACAAACCTATAGACGAACAACCCAAAGGTATTTTAGATATGGGCTGTGGCAATGGCGCCTTTATCCAGCATATTTTTGAAGTCATCGAGCATCAAACCCTACGTGGAAAAATGCTTGAAGAACATCCGCTGCTACTTGTTGGTGCCGATTTTAACCAAGCAGCGTTAAAAGTTACGCGTGCCAACTTAATAAAAGCCGATATTTGGGCTAAAGTCATTTGGGGCGATATTGGTCGTCCAGATTTATTGTCAAAAGATTTAGATGAAGATTACAACATTAAGCTTAGCGATTTATTAAATGTTCGTACATTTTTAGATCATAACCGTATTTGGGAAGCACCACAACAAACCACTAAAAACATTAGCGCATCATCTGGTGCTTTTGCCTACAAAGGAAAACGCATTAGCAATAATTTGGTTGAAGATTCCTTACGTGAACATCTTGAAAAATGGAAACCTTATGTGGAGCGTTTTGGCTTATTAATCATTGAATTACATACCTTAAAACCAGAACTTACGGCAGCTAATCTAGGAAAAACAGCAGCAACCGCCTACGATGCTACACACGGATATAGCGACCAATACATTGTGGAAATAGATGTATTTAAAACTATCGCAGAAGACATTGGGTTAAAACCTATGGAAAAATATGCCTCTAAATTTCCCAACAGCGAACTTGCAACAGTTAGCATTAATCTTTTAAAAGGAAAAAACTAAAACAAAACATATGAACAAAAACTTTACAGACTTAGCTTTAGCCATACTACGCATTGGCTTTTCGGGAATGATGCTCACACACGGTATTCCTAAAATTAGTATGCTGTCCGATCCTTCTAGTTTTGGTGACCCGCTTGGTGTTGGACCAACAGTTTCATTAATACTAACATTAATAGGTGAAGTCGTCGCCCCAGTTATGATTATTATTGGTTTTAAAACCAAACTAGCTGCTATTCCTGCTGCTATTACCATGGCTGTTGCTGCGTTTATAGTTCACGCTAGCGACCCATTAAAAACAAAGGAAATGGCTATTTTATATCTTTTGGCTTTTGTGGTTATTTTCTTGGCTGGTCCTGGACGTTTATCCATTGATGGAAGAAAAGGACATTAATCTTTATGAAAGCCGAACGCTTAAGCAACATAAAAAAAGAATTACAGCTTCAATCTAAGGACGAGCTCTTGCAGCTTTGCCTTAGGTTGGGGCGTTTTAAAAAAGAAAATAAAGAGCTACTTACCTATTTACTTTTTGAAGCCCACGATGAAGATAGCTATGTTGCTTCTATTATTAAAACCTTAGATGAAGACTTTGAGACAATTAATACGGCTAGTTATTTCTACATTAAGAAAAGTATTCGGAAGATTTTACGACAAATTAGAACTTATAGCAGATACTCAAATAGTAAAGCTACTGAGGTAGAGCTACTACTCTATTTTTGCCAAAAACTAAAAGACTTTAAACCCAATATTTTTAGAAATAAAGCTTTAAGCAATCTTTACGACAGGCAAATTGTAGCCATTAAAAAGAAAATAACAGCCTTACACGACGATTTACAACACGATTATTTATTAGAATTAGAAGAACTGTTGGTCAATTAATTTAAAATTCTCACCATCAATTCATTTAACAAATCACCTTGCGGAATAGCATTAGCACCAACGCCCTTACTTTTACCATCAAATGTTCTTAAATCGGCGATGATGTTACTTACTTTCCGCATAGGAAAGTTTCTAGCAGCCACTATATATTCATTTACAAAATAAGGATTTACCTTTAAAGCTGAGGCCACGCTCCTAGCAGATTTATCGTTTAAACCGTGGAGTTTTAGCAACCTTGAAAAATAGGTGTACAACAAACTAACCGTAACAATCATAGGATTATCCTTGGGGTTTTCACCAAAATATTTTACAATACGAAACACTTTTTCACTATTGCGTTCCCCTATAGCTTTATGCAACTCAAAATTGTTGTAATCTTTACTAATGCCTATGTTTTCTTCGATATGTTCTGGCGTAATTTGTGTTCCTTCGGGAAGCAGTAATTTTAGCTTATTTAATTCATTACTAATTTTACTTAAATCGGTTCCTAAAAACTCGGCAAGCATTTGTGCAGCTTTTGGTGTAATGCCATAGTTTTGTCCAGAAAGCACCCGACGAATCCAATCAGATATTTGATTATCGTAAAGTTTTTTACTTTCAAAAACAACACCACTTTTCTTTAAGGTTTTATACAGTTTTTTACGCTTGTCTATGGTTTTGTACTTGTAATTAACAACAAGAATAGTACTAGGTTGCGGGTTTTCGGCGTAAGCAGCTAAGTTCTCAATGGTTCGCGATAAATGTTGCGCTTCTTTTACAATAACCACTTGATGCTCTGCCATCATAGGAAAACGTTTGGCGTTGCTTACTATATCATCAACTGCAACGTCTCTTCCATACAACACCATTTGGTTAAACCCTTTTTCTTCTTCTGTTAAAATGCTATCCTCAATAAACTCGGTTATTCTATCAATATAATACGGTTCATCGCCCATTAAAAAGTAAATAGGCTTTAACTTTTTCTGTTTTATATCGGTTACAATCTGTTTTACTTCGTCCATTTAAAAAAAATCCCCAAATTTGCGATGTGCAAAGACTTAACTTTCCAACATATTCGTTTCGTTTCAAAAATAGCGAAAATAAAGCTTCTATTTTCGATGTTATTCGTAAAAAATTTGTGGTTTTACAACCAGAAGAATGGGTGCGCCAACATTGTGTTCATTATTTAATGGAAGAAAAACAGTACCCAAAATCGTTAATTAATGTTGAGAAAGAACTCATTGTTAATGGTTTAAAAAAACGATATGATATCGTCGTATTTAATCCCGATGGAAGCATTTTTTTAGTGGTAGAATGCAAAGCACCAAAAGTTAATATTACTCAAGATACTTTTGACCAAATTGCGCGATACAACCTAACGTTAAATGCGTCATATTTAATGGTAACCAATGGTTTAAATCATTATTATTGTCAGATGGATTTTGATAACGAACGTTATAATTTTTTAAGAGACATTCCAGAATACAGTAAATGAAAACAGCCATCGTCATACTAAATTGGAACGGAAAACAGTTGCTCGACACGTTTTTGCCTTCGGTTTTGGAACATTCCCAAAACGCTGATATTTATGTGGCCGACAATGCTTCTACAGATGATTCGGTAATTTATGTAAAAGAGTGCTTTCCTAGTGTTTCTATTATACAAAACCAAACCAATGGCGGTTATGCCAAAGGTTATAACGATGCCTTAAAACATATTGATGCCGATATATTTTGCTTGTTGAATAGCGATGTAGAAGTAACTAAAAACTGGTTAACTCCCATTCTAGAAACGTTTAAAGAATACCCTAAAACAGCCATTATTCAACCCAAAATAAAGGATTACAACAACAAGGATTATTTTGAATATGCTGGAGCTGGCGGTGGATTTATAGATAAATTTGGCTACCCATATTGTCGCGGACGCATTTTTAATACCATAGAAAAAGATAATGGTCAATACAACGATACCTCTGATATTTTCTGGGCATCTGGAGCGTGTCTTTTTGTAAGAAAAGAAGTGTTTAACGCTTTAAATGGTTTTGACGAACGTTTTTTTGCCCATATGGAAGAAATCGATTTGTGTTGGCGCGCTTTCAATTTAGGATACAATATTAAATATGTAGGTGCTTCAACTATTTTTCACGTTGGTGGCGCTACTTTAAAAAACACCAATCCTAAAAAAACATTTTTAAATTTTAGGAATAGTCTCTTCACATTGACAAAAAATGCACAAGGTAATTTGTTTTTCCTTGTGTTTACAAGACTTGTCCTAGATGGTGTGGCAGGTGTTATGTTTTTATTTCAGTTTAAGTTCGCTCACATTCTATCCATTGTTAAAGCACACTTTAACTATTATAGCCATTTGGCACAACTTTTAAAATTTAGAAAAACAGTTTCCAAGAAAGAAAATTATTACAACAAAACATCCATAGTATGGTCGTATTTCGTAACTAGAAACAAGACATTTTAATTGTTCATAAAAATGTTAAAGTTTTTGTTAAGACCTGTAAAAGCGAGCAATCTTTTACATAATTTTGATATGTTAAAATTGGTAACCATTTAATTCCATAACAACTATGAAAAAAATAATGTTATTAGGTGTTTCAGCTATGTTACTTTTAGGATCATGTGTCTCTAAAAAAGAATATGCTGCACTTGAAGCAAAACAAAAAGAAACGCAAGATCGTTTAAATTCTGCAACTGTAAAGCTTAACTCGTGTTTAGCTGATAAAGCTTCGGCACAATCTCGTGTAACGTCTCTAGAAGAGCGTATTGCAGATCTTAAAAAATCTAACGAAAACTTAATTCAGAGCAATAAGGACTTAACTATGCTAACCACTAAAGGCGCTTCAAATGTTGAAAAAACATTAGAAAGTCTTAGAGAGAAAGACCTTAAAATTAACCGCTTACAAGATGCTGTTAATAAAAAAGACAGTGTGATGTTAGCGCTTGTTACTAGCTTGAAAAAAGAAGTTGGTATTAACGACCCAGATATTGAAGTAAATGTTGAAAAAGGCGTGGTATTTATTTCTATTGCTGATAAATTATTATTTAGAAGTGGAAGCTATATTGTAAACGAACGTGCTAAAGAAGTACTTGGTAAGGTTGCTAAAGTTGTAAAAAGCAAACCAAACTTTGAATGTATGGTAGAAGCACATACAGATCCAGTTCCGTACAATAAACCACCATTAATTGACAACTGGGATTTAAGTGTAAAACGTGCCACATCGGTTGTTCGTGTACTTGAAGATCTTGGTGTAGATTCGGCTAAATTAATTGCTGCCGGACGCGCTTCTTTTGTCCCTGTAGCGTCAAATGATACTGCTGAAGGCAAAGCTGCTAACAGACGTACAAGAATTGTGATTTTACCTAAAATCGATGAATTCTACGAAATGATAGAGCAAGAAATGAAAAACTTAGAAGCAGGCGGAAACTAATAGCTTCAATTTTTTGATATAAAAAAGCTCAACATCTTGTTGGGCTTTTTTTATTTAAAAGATGTTTAAATCGCCTTTACCTTCCCTTACAATAACTGGTTCAGATTCTGAAAGATCGATAACCGTGGATGCCACATTATCCCCGTAACCACCATCAATTACTAAATCTACGAGTTTGTCCCATTTTTCATGAATTAGTTCAGGATCTGTAGTATATTCTAAAACCTCATCTTCATCATGGATAGAAGTAGATATAATTGGGTTTCCTAATTTATCTACAATTTCTAAAGCAATATTATTGTTAGGCACACGAATACCAACTGTTTTTTTCTTCTTAAAAACGCTTGGTAAGGATTTAGATCCAGGCAAAATAAACGTGTAAGGTCCTGGAAGCGCTCTTTTTAAAATTTTAAATGTGGTAGTGTCAATTTGTTTAACATAATCACTTAAATTACTTAAGTCCTTACAAATAAACGAGAAGTTAGCTTTTTCTAGCTTTACACCTCTTATTTTCGCTACGCGTTCAAGTGCTTCTTTATTAGTAATATCACAGCCTAAACCATAAACCGTATCGGTTGGATAGATAATTAATCCACCGCGTTTTAATACCTCGATTACTTTCTTAATTTCTCGAGGATTCGGATTCTCTTCATAAATTTTTATTAATTCGGCCATAATATGTATCTTAAAAAAGCGTTAAGTTACTGTAACACTTGCAATTCCTGAAATAAAACATGAAAATTACAAAAAATATTCTTCTAACAATAAGTATAATATCTGTTTTGCTTTCCTGTTCGATTGATGAGAATAACTCACAAAACAATTCTATCCCACAAAGTTTAGAATATAGAGAAGAACTTGATGTATCTTATGGAAATGCCTCTGAACAAACTTTTGATATTTTTCTGCCTGCTGACAGGAATTTTACTACTAAAACACTAATATTAGTCCACGGTGGCGGTTGGTCTTCTGGCGATAAAAGTGATATGAACGCTTTTAGAGATTACTTAAGAACTCACTTTCCAGATATTGCTATAGTAAATATAAATTACCGTTTAGCTGATGAAAACACCTCACCTCATCCCATGCAAATGAATGATCTTACAAGTATTATGAATCACCTTATCAGCAATCAAAATAATTATATTATAGATGATGAATTTGGTTTTATAGGTGTTAGTGCTGGCGCTCATTTAAGTATGCTTTGGAGTTATGCTTACGATACTAATAATCTAATTTCTATGGTGGCTAATATTGTTGGTCCTACCAATTTTACCGACGAAGTTTATTTAAACAATAACAATCCCGAACTACAAGAATTATTAGATCTTTATGGTATTGAAACCACTACTGGTTATCTACAAGAAGTAAGTCCTTATCATCAAGCTACAGGAATTGCTCCACCAACCATCATGTTTTATGGTGGTCAAGACCCCTTAGTGCCAACCTCGCAAGGTACTGCTATGCGAGACAAGTTAGAAACGCTTAATGTTATTCATGAATTCACCCTTTATGAAAATGAAGCTCACGGATGGACAGGAGCCAACTTACTTGATACTATGAATAAACTGTCTACTTTTATAGATACGCATTTATAAAATACTAGCCTAAAACTTCTAGTTTAGCAAAGCGTAGCAGTAATTTTTTAACACCACCATTTTCAAAATTAATTTCGGCTTTAGTATCGGCACCAACACCTTCAATCTTTAGAACCTCACCTTTTCCAAAGCGCATGTGTTCTACAATATTACCTTTTGCTAATTTCCCATCAAACAAATTAGCGTCTTCACCACTACCACCAACTTTAGAGACAGGCTTTAATTTTTTAGGCGGAATAAACTTTGGCGGTTTCTTTTCGGTTGTACGCTTTTTAGGTTTTTTAAAACGGATTTTATCTGGCTCTACATCGCCAAAAATATCGGCATCTAACATGGGGTTGGCACGTTGATGTTCCTTAGGCTTTAAAAACTCTAAATATTCATCATCTATCTCTTCTATAAATCGGCTAGGCTCTGCGTCTATTAATTTTCCCCAACGGTAACGTGATAAGGTATAAGTTAAATACGCTTGTTTCTCTGCTCTGGTAAGCGCTACATAAAACAAACGGCGCTCTTCTTCTAGCTCGCTTCGGGTATTCATACTCATTGCACTTGGAAATAAATCTTCTTCCATTCCCACAATATACACGTATGGAAATTCCAACCCTTTTGCTAAGTGAATGGTCATCAACGCCACTTTATCGCCATCATCTTTGTCGTTATCCATATCGGTGGCCAAAGCGACATCTTCCAAAAACTCTGCTAACGACCCAGTGGTATCTGCCAATTCTTTTTGTTCTTCAACAAAATCCTTCATACCATTAAGCATCTCCTCTATATTTTCAATACGGGTTATACCTTCTGGGGTTTGGTCTTTATTGAACTCTTTAATAAGTCCTGAAGCTTTAACAACGTGTTCGGCTAAATCAAACGCATTAGCTGTTTCATTCATTATTTGAAAACTTTCAATCATTGTAACAAAATCTGAAAGCTTTTGTTTTGTTCCTGAGTTTATTTTGATATCCACTTTATCTAGGTTTTTCATCACCTCAAAAATGGAACGATTATAATGACTCGCAGCAACAAGTAACCTATCTAATGTGGTTTGCCCGATACCTCGTGCTGGGAAATTAATAACACGTTTTAGAGCTTCTTCATCCTTTGGGTTAATAATTAAACGTAAATACGACAACACATCCTTAATTTCCTTACGTTGGTAAAATGAGAGTCCGCCATAAATACGGTATTCTATCCCGCGTTTTCTAAGCGCATCTTCCATAGCACGGGACTGCGCATTGGTTCGATATAGTATAGCAAAATCGCTATTCTTGAGTTGATTATTCATCTTATTCTCAAAAATAGAACTTGCCACATAACGACCTTCATCACCATCATTAAGCAAACGATTTACGATTATTTTTTGACCTTCATCATTTGCAGTCCAAACTACTTTTTCAAGTTTGGTTTTGTTTTTATCGATAATGGAATTGGCTGCATTAACAATGTTTTTAGTAGAGCGGTAATTCTGTTCCAAACGATACATTTTTACATCGTCATAATCCCGTTGGAAGTTTAAAATATTATTAATATTCGCACCACGGAAGGCATAAATACTCTGGGCATCATCTCCTACAACACAAATATTTTGAAAACGATCTGACAAAGCTCTAACTATTAAATATTGACTATGGTTGGTATCCTGGTACTCATCGACCAAAATATACCGAAAGCGGTCTTGGTATTTTGCTAATACATCTGGGAATCTAGTCAACAACTCATTAGTTTTTAATAATAAGTCATCAAAATCCATCGCACCAGCTTTAAAACAGCGGTCTACATACTCTTTATAAATATCCCCCATTTTAGGACGTTTTGCTGCCACATCAGCCTCTATAAGCTCTGGGTTATTAAAATACGCCTTAACTGTGATAAGACTATTTTTATACGATGAAATTCGCGAACGCACCTGTTTATATTTATAGATATCTTTATTAAGATTCAGTTGTTTAATAATATCTCGTATTAACCTATCGGAATCCTGAGTATCATAAATAGTAAAGTTACTTGGGTAGCCTAAACGATCGGCTTCGATACGTAGTATTTTTGCAAAAACCGAGTGAAAAGTTCCCATCCATAGGTTTTTAGCTTCACTATCGCCTACAATTTGCGCAATACGTGCTTTCATTTCACGTGCTGCTTTATTTGTAAACGTTAGTGATAAAATATTAAAAGGATCCACTCCTTGATGCATTAAATAAGCAATACGATATGTAAGCACTCTGGTTTTACCAGAACCCGCTCCAGCAATTACTATCATTGGCCCATCTTTTTGTAGCGTTGGCGCTAACTGGGCATCATTTAACTGACTTAAATACTTCTCCAATTTTCAATCTCATTTTAAAACGTGAAAATAACCATTACAGCCCTTTTTATTAAAGGATTTTATGAATAATTATAAACAACTTTTTCAATATCGGATTTTCATCAATTTTAATATCTTTAACAAAAATTACGTTACTTTTTTATGGATACTATTCTAGAGTTTTTAGGGAATATTAGTTGGTGGATGTGGCTGCTTATTATTTTGGCTATCGTAATAATTCGTGATGTTTTTGTTCAAAAAGCGCATACCATAAGTCATAACTTTCCTATTGTTGGACATTTACGTTATATGTTGGAAAGCATTGGACCAGAAATGCGCCAATATTTTGTAGCTAACAACCGTGAAGAACTTCCTTTTAATCGTATAGAACGTGGCTGGATTTATGCATCGGCCAAGCATGAAAATAATTATGAAGGCTTTGGTACCGATAGAGATATTTATGCCCATCAGCATATTTTTGTAAATAATGCCATGATGCCTTTTAAAGTTGATAAAAATCACCCTAACGCCATAGACAAAAGCTTTTTACCCTGTGCTAAAGTTATGGGCGCTCACAATAAACGCAAAAGACCGTACCGTCCAGCTTCTGTAATTAATGTATCGGCCATGAGTTTTGGCTCGTTATCTGCTAAAGCTGTCGAATCACTTAACAAAGGTGTGAAAATAGCGGGAGCTTACCACAATACAGGAGAAGGTGGCTTATCGCCTTACCACTCTAACGGCGGTGACGTTATATTTCATTTTGGAACTGGCTATTTTGGTGTTCGCGATAAAGAGGGAAATTTTTCAATGGATAAATTAACTAAACTCGTTAATGACAATCCATTTATTCGTGCCATAGAAATTAAACTATCACAAGGCGCAAAACCAGGAAAAGGTGGTGTTTTACCAGGAAAAAAAATCACTCAAGAAATTGCTAATATTCGTCATGTAGAAGTCGGTAAAGATGTCTTATCACCTCCAAACCACTCAGCATTTTCGAATGTTCAGGAGATGGTTGATTTTATTGAAAATATTGCCGAAAAAACTGGTTTACCTGTTGGCATAAAAGCGGCTATTGGTAAATTAGAGCAATGGGAAGAATTGGCACAAATCATGAAAACTACCAACAAAGGCCCAGATTTTATAACAGTTGATGGCGGCGAAGGTGGTACAGGTGCTGCGCCTCCTAGTTTTGCCGATCATGTGTCTTTACCTTGGGTTTACGGATTTAGCGATTTATATAAGATGTTTCAAAAACACGATTTAACTGAGCGTATTGTATTTATTGGTAGTGGTAAATTAGGGTTTCCTGCCAAAGCTGCTATGGCTTTTGCTATGGGCGCAGATTGTATAAATGTAGCTCGTGAAGCCATGATGAGTATTGGTTGTATTCAAGCGCAAATTTGTCACACAAATCGTTGTCCAAGTGGTGTAGCTACACAGAATAAATGGTTACAAAGCGGTATTAATGTTCCGTTAAAGTCTGAACGTTTAGCGCAATATTTTAAAACCTTTAGAAAAGAATTTATAGAGATTACACATGCTGCAGGTTACGAGCACCCTTGCCAGTTTAAAATGAGTGATATTGATGTAAATGTAGATGACCACAACCTAAGTAAAGAACTAGATAGAACTTATTATTACAACAAAACCATAGTTCCTTTTAGCGGAATGCAAGATTTAAAGAATTGCAAATACCTAGGAGGCAAAAACACTAATTAAGACGATAAAGTGTTATCAATATTGCAAATAGTTATTTATGTTTGCAACAAATAAAAAAGTATGCAAGATCAATTATTAAATCTGTTAATGTACTGTATTCCTACCTTAGTTACGGGAGCGATTGCTTATATGTTTTTTAAAGAGCATCTAGACAACGAAACTAACCGCAGGAACTTTTTAATTAAAAGGGAGCTACAAAAAGAAGCACTTCCGCTTCGTCTTCAAGCTTACGAACGCATGGCTTTATTTTTAGAGCGTATTTCCCTTAACAGATTATTGGTTCGTGTACAACCGACTTCAGAAGAAAGTAATGATTATGAAGCCTTGCTAATTGCTACTATTGAGCAAGAGTTTGAACACAATTTAACACAGCAAATTTATGTAAGTTCTGAATGCTGGAGTATTATAAACACAGCTAAAAATGCGACAATTCAATTAATAAGAAGGGCTAATAACTCAGAAGAATCGGCTAATGCTGATAAACTTCGTGAAATTATTCTCACCAACTTAATGGCGCAAGAATCGCCTAGCAACACAGCCTTAGCATATATTAAAAATGAGATTAGCGAAATGTTGTAAATCATTCTGATTTATTAAAACGCTTATGGGCATAATCGTAACCTTGCTCCCACCACTTTGTCATTAAACGTTTACTAAAAATTAAAGAATTTTCGGTAAGCTGTGTTGGCGTATAGTATAAATTTAGCTTGACATTATTATTTTTTGCAGCTAATTTTCCTATCAATACATCGTTACGTTCCATTTGATCTAATAAGTGCCCAAATAGACTAATCATTAAAGAAAACGGATTTTTTCCTAACACTTTATTACGATCCATATTTTCCGATTCTAAAATAACGGCATCAACTTCTGTGGCTCCACGCTGAATAGCTTCGCGAATAGGAACCACACAACCTAAACCACCATCACCATACTCATAACCATTTACTTTGGCTAACGACATAAAAGGAATATAATTGCATGAAATCCATATCCAATTACAAAACTCTTCGTACGTACATTCGTGAATAGATTTATACTCAACTTTGTTTTTGGAAAGATTGGAAACTGTAACTACCAAATCTTCTTTGGTCGCTTTTATTTTTTCATATTCTTCTCTTGTAAAATTGTGCTTTATATTTCTTTTTAACGCCTTACTTTCTCCAAAGGTGCGTTTCATTCTTATAAATTGCCAAAGCGAGTTTATAAAATCGATAGAGACATATTCCCTATCGCCTTTTTTTCGTTGCACAAATGGACTGATGCTAAAAATATCGCTTTGTTGTACGTTGGTATAGATATCGTAAAGCTTTCCTATATCATTAGTTGCCAGATGTGGCACCAATAAACTTCCCGTTGATGTTCCTAAGAACATATCGTAGGTTTTCTTTTTTTCTTCAATAAGATATTGGGCAACACCGCCAGCAAAAGCGCCTTTACTACCGCCACCCGAAATGACTAATGCTTTCATTTTGTTAGTTAGTTAATCGTTTTTTGAGGTCTTTAGCAAATGTAACCATTCTCCAATTATGATGTTTTATTGCTTGTTCTAAATGTGATTGACAAGTTTTGTTGCAAGCTCTAAGAGCTTCTAAATATTGAAAAGCACTTATTCGTAGCTCATAATTATAAGCAGACGATGTATAATTTACCAACTCGTTGTAAAATAATATATCGTTATCTGGCTCAAAATCTGGTGTTGATAGTGCTAAAACCAACCATAATAACCTCACATTTCTAGTAGCATCGCCTACAACGTTCCTTGTTTTATTAAAAAATACCTCTCGTTCATCTGGAAAGTTATTCCATAAATGATACAAAGCAGCTTCTTTTGTTTTATAGGAAGCATCATCGAGTAAGGTTTCGTAATCTTCTTTTAAGGCTAAAGGTATTTTCGACATACTTTCAGCAATAGCTCTTCTAACTTCAATGCTGTTATTAAATGTTCCCGATGTTACTAAATGTGGCACTTGACGTACTATTTTTGCTTTTGCTTTATCTGAAATACCAGACTCTAAATAATATGAACACTTGGAATTTACAGTCTCGCAATCGGCCATTTCATACTCTTGTATAAAGGTTGATTGTAATAATAACGTTTTGGCTTCAGTTTCTGGAAAAGGTTTGTTTTTAATCCATAGGTTAACAAACTCAGATAAGTCTTCACCACTTATTTGCTCTGCTTCAGAAATAAAATCTGATGTTGTTACATTATTAAATTCATGTTTATTTAAATAGGTCTTCACTGCGGTTTTAAAAGCTTTATCGCCAATTTTTTCTCTTAAAGCATGTAACACAAAACAACCACGTTTGTAAAACGTTAAACTACTAGATTTAGGATTTAACAACGAGGTTCCATTACCATTTCTATCTTGCGCAACTAATTCTTGATAATATTGATACAATTGCCAATAATAATACTGTTCTCCAAAGACAGACTTTTCAGCTAATAAGGCATAATATGTAGCAAAACCTTCTTGCAACCAGTGATGCTCACCACTTTTAGCTGTTACTAAATCTCCAAACCATTGGTGGGCTAATTCATGTGCATTTACATTAACATAATTTCTATCATTAAATGCAATAGAATCTACCACAAAAGCATCAGAGAAAATAGTGGCGCTCGTATTTTCCATACCTGCGTATAAAAAATCATGTACGGGTATTTGTTTATAGTTTTGCCAAGGATAAGGTTTTCCAATTTCTTCTTCAAGAAAATTGAACATCTGTCTTGTGTAACGGTATGTTGGTTCTACTTTGTTTGAATCTTTAGGGTAAAAATACATTTCCAAAGGAATTCCTGACGCTGATGTGTCTAACTTTTTATTGTATTTACCAACAACCAATGCCACCAAATAACTAGGCATAGGATTGTTCATGTTATAAATCCAGGTTATTGTAGCATCGTTATTTAGTTTTTTCTCGACTAAGTTTCCATTGGCAACTACTTTGTAATCTTTATCAAACGTTATGTTTAAATCAAACTCAATTTTATCGTTTGTATCGTCTATACTTGGCAGCCAGTTACTGGTATATTTTCCTTGCCCTTGTGTCCAAATTTGATTTGGCGCATCATTTTCCCATCCCACAAAATACAAGGCTTTTTTAGGTACTGTTTGATATTTAAATGTTAGCTTATAGTTTGTGTTTGTCTTAAAATCGCTTACAATCCAAAGTTTTTTACCATTGTTATTCCAAGATGTCTCTTTAGTGTTTAACGTCACCTTATTAAAAGTCATATTAATAGCATCAATATAAATAGAATCGGTTGCTTGATGTATTTTAAAATGATAGACTAACTCTCCCGTTACACTATGCGCTTCAGTATTAAAACTTAAATTTGCATTAAGATGCTTAAAATCTACATTTTCAGCTTGTTGACATACCCCAACAATACTCCAAATAAAAAAAAGATAAACAATAACTTGCTTCATACTTAAACTTATACAACGATTACGCCAAAATACACATTTTTTAAGGTTTTATCTTTCAGGTTTAAGCATTATATTCGTTTCCATGAATACCAAGTTACAAACTCCCATCGACTACTTAAAAGGTGTTGGCCCTAATCGTGCCGATCTTTTACGCAAAGAGTTAGGTATTCACACGTATCAAGATTTACTTAACCTTTTTCCTAATCGTTATTTAGATCGTACACGCTATTACAAGATTAACGAATTACAACGAAATTCCTCTGAAGTTCAAGTAATAGGTAAAATTACCCGATTTAGAGAAGTGGCACAAAAACGCGGAAAACGTCTTGTTGCGACATTTCAAGACGATACAGGAATTATGGAACTCGTATGGTTTCGAGGGCAAAAATGGATTAAAGACAGCCTAAAAGTTAACAAACCCTACGTTATATTTGGAAAAACTAATTGGTATAACGGCACGTTTAGCATGCCTCATCCAGAAATAGAACTGTTAGATGAGCATAAAAAAAGTTTACGCTCTGCCATGCAACCCATTTATCCTTCTACCGAAAAATTAACTAATAAAGGACTTACTAATCGGGTGATAAATAAAATCATGCAAAATGTGTTTTTAGAAACAAAACATAAGTTTGTAGAAACCCTTCCAGAATACCTTTTAAACGAGCTTCATTTAATACCAAAAAATGAGGCCCTTTTAAACATTCATTTTCCAAAAAATCAAGCCCTTTTAGCTAAGGCACAATTTCGTTTAAAATTTGAAGAATTATTTTATATTCAACTGCAATTAATTCTTAAAAATCTTATTCATAAATCAAAAATTAAAGGCTTTACTTTTGATAAAGTTGGCACGTATTTCAACACCTTTTTTAAGCACCATTTACCCTTTAATTTAACCCATGCCCAAAAACGAGTTATAAAAGAAATTAGATCTGATTTAGGTAGTAATGCCCAAATGAATCGTCTTTTGCAAGGTGATGTAGGTTCTGGCAAAACCATAGTTGCCTTCATGTCAATACTCATAGCACTTGACAACGGTTTTCAAACTTGTTTAATGGCGCCAACTGAAATTTTGTCAGTTCAACACTACAACGGGTTGCTTATGTTTTGTAAAAAACTGAATATCAGCATAAAAATACTTACCGGTTCAAGCAATACTTTAGACAGAAAAGAGATTCATAAATCTTTAGAAAATGGCGAATTACAACTCTTAATTGGTACACATGCACTTCTTGAAGACAAGGTGAAATTTAAAAATTTAGGGCTAGCTATTATTGATGAACAGCATCGTTTTGGTGTCGCGCAACGAAGTAAATTATGGCATAAAGGAACTGGTCATCCACCACATATTTTGGTCATGACTGCCACTCCTATTCCACGTACTTTAGCCATGTCTGTTTATGGTGATTTAGACATCTCGATTATTGATGAATTACCTCCAGGAAGACAACCTGTAAAAACGGTTCATAGATATGATAATAATCGCTTAAAAGTCTTTCGATTTATTCGTGATGAAATTGATAAAGGAAGACAAGTTTATATTGTGTATCCATTAATTCAAGAAAGTGAAAAAATGGACTACAAAGATTTAATGGATGGCTACGAAAGTATTGCTCGAGACTTTCCTGCTCCTAAATATCAAATTTCTATTGTGCACGGCCAAATGAAACCTGCCGATAAAGATTACGAAATGCAACGTTTTGCCAAAGGTGAGACCCAAATAATGGTTGCTACAACCGTTATTGAAGTTGGCGTTAATGTTCCTAACGCTTCTGTAATGGTTATTGAAAGTGCCGAACGCTTTGGATTATCGCAATTACACCAACTACGGGGACGTGTTGGTCGTGGTGCCGAACAAAGTTATTGTATATTAATGACTAGCCACAAGCTTTCTAACAATAGTAAAACACGCTTAGAAACTATGGTAAAAACTAATGATGGCTTTGAAATTGCCGAGGTAGATTTAAAGCTTCGTGGTCCGGGCGATATTATGGGAACCCAACAAAGTGGTGTTCTTAACCTTAAAATAGCAAATATTATAAAGGATAAACCTATTTTACAAAGCGCTAGATATTATGCTAAAAAACTACTAAATGAAGACCCGTCGTTAGCATTACCAAAACATCAGGTTGTATTACATACTTACAAACAACTTAGTAAGTTTAAAAATATTTGGAACTATATTAGTTAATATATTTTTAGGGTTGAAACTTTGCTTTTTTACTGCCTTCATACATCACATATTTTACTAAACGAGATTCTAATTTCCCGTTAAACAGTTTTATTTTTCTTGAAGGTCGTAAACCAACATGTTTTAAAGCTTCTAAATTTGATGTAATAAACCAAGCGTCAGTGCCAGAATAGTTTTGTTTTAACGTATCGCCTATATCTTTGTAAAACTGCTCCATATCTATAGCCAAGCGCTCTCCGTAAGGTGGATTAAAAACCATATGTAACCTGCCTTCTACAGGTTTTTCTGTTTTAAAGAAATCTTCATGCTCAATCGTTATAAAATCGTCTAAATGGGCGTTTTTAATATTCTCTTTTGCTTTTCTTACTGCCGATGGCGCTTTATCGTATCCTATTATTTTATGATGAAAATCTCTAGTTTTCTTCAGGAGCGATTCTTCAATCGTTTCAAATAAATCAACATCCCAATCTTGCCAACGTTCAAAAGCAAACTCTTTTCGCATTAAATTAGGCGGAATATTACAAGCTATCATAGCGGCTTCTGCCAATAACGTTCCGCTACCACACATAGGATCCATAAAATCGCTTTGTCCATCCCAACCCGATAACATAATCATTCCGGCAGCCAACACCTCGTTAATTGGTGCAATATTGGTTGCTAACTTATAACCACGTTGATGTAACGATTCTCCAGAACTATCTAAAGAAATAGTGCAGCGTTGCCTATCTATATGGACATTAATTTTTAAATCTGGGAATCTTAAATCGACATCAGGACGTTTTCCGGTAGTGTCTCGAAACTTATCTACAATAGCATCTTTTGTTCTTAACGCCACATATTTTGAGTGCTTAAATACATTGGAATGCACGGTAGCATCTACAGCTAAAGTCCCGGTTGGTTTTAGGTATTTTTCCCACGGTAATTTGTATACCATTTTATACAAATCGTCTTCATGTCGCAACTGAAAGGTTTTTATAGGTTTTAGGATTTTTATAGCTGTTCGCAATCCTAAATTAGCCTTATACATAAAGCCTTTATCACCTACAAAACTAACGTTTCTAACACCTTTTTTCACCTCTTGTGCTCCAAGTTGCTTTAATTCTTTTGCTAGTAATTCTTCAAAGCCAAATAAGGTTTTGGCAACCATGTTAAAATTATTCTCCATTTCTTTTAAAAGATAGAATACAAAAATACAGTATTTTTGCGGCAACAAAAGCTTAATTTCACTAAAGAGATTTCTTCTGTTTATAAAACGTATGACAAAAGACACAACACAATGGTATGCTTCGTGGTTTGACACACCATATTACCACATTTTATATAAAGACCGAAACTATAAGGAAGCCGAATTATTCATGAATAACTTAACGGCTTATTTAAATCTACCCGAACAAGGTTATATTTTAGATTTAGCTTGTGGCAAAGGACGACACTCTATTTTTTTAAATAGTTTAGGTTATAATGTTGTTGGTGCCGATTTATCTGAACAAAGCATTGCTTATGCCAAACAATTTGAAAACGAATCACTAAAATTTAAGGTACATGATATGTCGTGCCCTTTTGGGCAGAAATTTGATGCGGTTTTTAACTTATTTACCAGTTTTGGCTATTTTGAAGATGATAACGACAACCTAAAAACCATTAAAGCCATAAAAGAGAATTTAAAACCCCATGGCTTTGGTGTAATTGATTTTATGAATGTAAATTATGTTCTTGACAATTTAACACCAGAAAGCACCAAAACTGTTGACGATATTACCTTTAATTTAAAACGCTTTTATAAAGACTACCATCTTTACAAAACCATTTCTTTTCATGATAATGGGCAAGATTTTAAATTCGAAGAACGTGTAAAAGCCCTACATTTGCATGACTTTGAATCCTTTTTTAATGAGGCTGGTATTTATTTATTAGATGTTTTTGGCGACTATAACTTAAACAAGTTTAACCCTAAAACATCCGAACGTTTAATTATGATTTTTAACTAAATGATTGCATATCTTTTTCCCATTTTAGCTGTAATACTTGGTGTTATTTTGGTAACTGTTTTTAAACACCAAAAAAAGGGTTATATAAAACCTTTGCTTGGCTTTAGCGGTGCCTTTTTATTAGCTATGACGCTGTTTGAATTACTTCCTGAAGTTTATCATCATCTAGATGCTAAACGCACAGGACTGTTTATTATGTTAGGTATTTTACTTCAGGTTATTTTAGAGTTTTTCTCAAAAGGTGCAGAACACGGTCACATTCATATTCATAAACACCAAAGTCAGTTTCCTTGGTTGTTATTTATAAGCTTGTGTTTACATAGTTTTTTAGAAGGCTTTCCTATTCACGAACATAACGATATGGTTTACGGGGTATTAATTCATAAAATTCCTATCGCCATGCTTATTACATCGTTTTTAATACAATCTGGCTTTTCTAAAAAACAAATGATTTTATTTTTAACGGTATTCTCTGTCATGACGCCTTTAGGTACCTATATTTCTAATAATACACATTTAAACGATACGATTTTACTAAGCATACACGCGCTAGTTATTGGTATCTTTTTTCATATTGCTACCATTATTTTATTTGAAACCGAAGAAGCGCATAATCATAAATTAAGTTTTGGCAAACTATTCGCTATTTTATTAGGCATTGCTATTGCTTACATTATTTAATTAAATTTTAAGTCTGTGTTTTCAAAAGAAGAATCTAGACAGTTACGACAAGACTTTTGGACAAGTTTTGGGAAGTCTTTTCCTAGAAAATGGATTTTGTACAATACCAAAATTAAAGGACTTAGTTTTAAGTTTCATTTTGACACAAAAAAAGCCTTTATTACTTTAGACCTTGAAGACAATTTAGAAAACCGTATTCTGTGTTGGGAAAAATTGGTAGCCTTAAAAACCATTCTTACCAAAGAATATTTACCAGATGTTATTTACGAGGAAGTGTATTTCTTGGATAATGGGAAAGAAATCTCTAGAATTTATTTGCCTTTTGAAGATAAGGCTAGTATTCATAATAAAAATAGCTGGCAAGACGTGATGGTTTTCTTTAATACCAACATGACTCTTTTTGAGACATTTTTTGAAGAATATAAAGATATTATCACCCCTTGATTTTTGTAAGAAAAATCGCTTGCTTATACGGACTATCTACGGGGAACCTACGGCGTATCCATTAAGTAAGCACGAAAATAATGGTCAAATAACGTAAAAGAAAATCATGATAAAATGACTAATAGCACCCACTAAAACAAAAAGATGCCAAATAACATGATTATAAGGAATACGGTCTATAGCATAAAAAATAATACCTACGGTATATGCTAAGCCACCAACAAATAACCACAAAACGCCATCGGCTCCTAAGGTGTCTGATAAAAAACTAAAGTCAAATACTACAAGCCATCCCATAGCGAGATATAACAACACGGAAAACACCTCAAATTTACCTGTAAAAAAGACTTTAAGTCCCACTCCAAAAGCAGCAATACCCCAAACCCACCAAAATAATGACCAGCCTTTACTCTGTTCTAAAGCTATTAAACATACTGGCGTGTATGTTCCTGCAATTAAAAGATATATACTTATATGATCCAGTATTCTGTAAAAATACTTTATCCTTTCGCGTTTTGAATAGTGATATAATGTTGAAGCCAAGAATAAAATAATGATAGATGAGCCATAAACGACTACACTAAATAAGCTCCAAGGAGTCTTATTGTTCTGAAAAACAACCATTACAATTAAAGCCACAATACCCAAAAGTACACCAAACGCATGTGTTGACGCATTTAGCTTTTCTTCAAAAGGTGTTTGCTCTCTCATTTTACTGTATTATTGATTTACCCATTTATTGGCAAGTTCGTAAAAATCGAAATCTAAAGCCGATTCTTGATATTCTAAATTACCACTTTGAAAATTACGCTGTAATATATCTTCAATTAAATAGTCCTCTTTATTATTCTCTGGATCAAACTCTTCTTTTAACGAAATATCAAATAGTCTTGCCGTACTATTATACCAAAAAGCACGCCAACCGCTACGTAAATCTTTAACCAAATCGAATGTAGTAACGCCTGTTTGCCGATGTACTAATTTAGCCAAAATTTGACCTTCTGTTCTTGTTAAGTTTTTTAATTCTGCTGTAAACTCGTCTTCAATATACTTTTGAATAATTTTTGTATAGCGTTTTTTATCACGTTTATTATCCATGCTTGCCAAGCGTTGTGTTAATGTTTCTAACCGTTCTGAAGCTAGTTTAGCATAAGGATACACCTTAAGTGTTTTTCGTCTTAAAATAATATAACGGCGCCTATCGTACTTGTTTTCAAATTTTAGCTTATGAAGTATCATCACCTCATCTAAATTAATACTTGTTTTGGGTACAGAATCACCTTCAATGATAATGTATTTTGTTTCTGTAGAATCAATTTCAGTTTTGGGTACTATCTGCCCAACCCCCGAAAGAGATGCAAAAAAACACCATATTACTATTATCTTTTTACTCATACGTACAAAAAACTTCAGTACACAATTATCTAAAACTATACCAAAAAACTACGGTCTAAAATTAACAATTTACAGCCCCATAACCCTTAAAATCCTATTAATATTGTTATTTTAGTGCAAAATTTTTTTAAATGGCAAAACAAAGTATACTTAATAAAAAATCGTTAGACTTTTTAGAACAATATCTTAACAATGCAGCACCAACAGGTTATGAATGGACTGGACAAAAGCTTTGGATGGACTACCTAAAACCTTATGTTGATGAGTTTATTACCGATACCTACGGGTCTGCCGTTGGCGTGATTAATCCTGAGGCAAAATACAAAGTTGTTATTGAAGGACATGCTGACGAAATCTCTTGGTATGTAAATTATATTACAGATAATGGCTTAATTCACGTTATACGAAATGGCGGTAGCGATCACCAAATAGCACCAAGCAAGGTTGTAAACATTCACACTAAAAATGGCATTGTAAAAGGTGTTTTTGGATGGCCTGCTATCCATACTAGAAACAAATCGAAAGAACAGGCTCCAACTATTGAAAACATTACAATAGATGTTGGCGCAAAAGATAAAGAAGAGGTTGAAAACATGGGTGTTCATGTTGGGTGTGTTATTACTTATCCTGATGAATTTCACGTTTTAAACGGCGATAAGTTTGTTTGTCGTGCCCTAGATAACCGTATGGGTGGTTTTATGATTGCTGAAGTAGCACGTTTACTTCATGAAAACAAAAAGAAATTACCATTTGGATTATACATCACCAACTCGGTACAAGAGGAAATTGGACTTCGTGGTGCTGAAATGATTACCGAAACCATAAAACCAAACGTCGCTATTGTAACCGATGTGACTCACGACACCACTACACCAATGATTAAAAAGGAAAAAGAAGGGCATTTAGAACTTGGTCTTGGTCCTGTAGTGGCTTATGCCCCTGCCGTGCAACAAAAATTACGCGATTTAATTACTGATACAGCCGACGCTAAAAACATCCCATTCCAACGTTCGGCACTATCACGAGCTACTGGAACTGACACTGACGCCTTTGCTTATAGTAATGGCGGCGTAGCTTCAGCTTTAATTTCGCTACCATTACGCTATATGCATACAACGGTTGAAATGGTACACCGTGATGATGTTGAGAATGTAATTAAGCTTATTTACGAATCGCTTCTTAACATTGAAGATGGTGACACGTTTTCTTATTTTAAGTAAATTATAACGTTACTAGTTGAAATAAAAAAAGCCTCTTTAATAAGAGGCTTTTTTTATTTTTTCACTAGAGTCTTCACCGTTATAACATTTAATGGGAACTCAAACATTACATGAATAACGCTTAAAAAAACAGAACATATAATACCTACTCTGTAATCATATAAATAGCTTGCTAAAACCAGTAACCAAACACCTAGAATAATTACCGATTTCTTTTTTGTTAGCTTTTTATGCCAACCTATGACTGTGGTTTTAGAAAACCAATTTAAATAATGATACAAATAAGCAAACGCAATAAAAATTTGAATCTTTAAATCTACTTTTTCGTAGAAAAAGAATTTTAACTCGTCATAAGCGCCTAAAAGTTTAGCCAAATGCGCATTTAAAACATGAAAATTATTTTGTAGATAATTATTTTTAATTGTTTGTGAAAATTCGTAGTGAAATACATCTGTATTAATAAACCATAAAGACAATGGCAATAAAAACATAAGTACAACATTTAATACTCCTATCCAATTTGTTGCCTTTTTTAAGCCATATACCATAAAAAGTACGGTAAAAACAAACACATGAATTATCGTTGGTAATAGTATGCCAAAAATAAGTCCATAGGTTGGCGATGTATGCGTGAAAAACGAAATAATTAATACTAAAATAAAACTATACATAAATGCTTTGTAAGATGATATAACTAATGATAACACCGCCGATACTAAAACAAAAAATAAAACACCATTGGTATACTGTCTTATAGTAATAGTAAGAAATGTAAGTGTAGAATCATTCAGTAACTCCCTAAAAATAGTAAGGCTAAACAAGTAAGGAGTGGTATAAATTATAGCTGATACTAATACCACATATTTCCACAATGTATTGGGCACAAAATAATTTTTATCAGCAATCCAATTTGTTTCTGTTAAATAATGTAACGGCCCCAAAACAGCATAACTAACCAAAAACAATTCAAAAGGAAGTAAACAAGCTAACGTAAAGCTAATTACAATAAGGCCTAAATTTATTTTATCAATTTGTAATGTATTCACACGAGTATTTTATTAAAAAGCTACATGCTTGGCAGTATGTAGCTTTTTAATTAGTGTTATTTAAATGTTATTCAATAAGCATTTTTTTGGTGTCTATTTTCTGACCATCGACATATAGTGTATAGTAATACATTCCTGCCGATAAAGACTCACTATTAAAATACAGTTCTTGTTCTCCTAAATTTTTAATCGCAACATTATCTATAACTTGTCCTGAAGTGTTGCTAAATACTATTGCTGCTTGATTATGTTTATAAGGAACGAAGTATTTTATAGATGTAGTTCCATTAAATGGATTAGGAATATTTTGATATAGAATGGCTTTTTGCCCTCTATTAGTATTCCCATTAGGATTTGCCACACCTAATGTTCCACCACATGCACAAGCTTCTAGCTCTTCTATACGTGTTGTTAAATCACTTATTAAAGCGGCTTGACTATCTAGTTGAGTTTGTTGTGTTGTGTTTTCTGTTTCTAAAGCAGAAAGTATAGGAGCTAAATCTACCGTTACACTTGCTCCGTTTTCAATAGCAATCGCTAGGTCTGTTCCTGTTAATGTTGCCGATGTTAAATCCTGTTCGTCTTCATTATCCAGATAAGCCGATAAATCTACCGTTTCAATTCCGCCAGAAATAGATAATGTATTATCTGTTAAATCTAACTCTTGGTTATCGGTGTTGGCTCCAGATGTATTCCAAGCAGCACCATCCCAAGTAAACAAAGCATCTAAATCGGTATCGTATACCATTAACCCTTGTTCACCAGCATCTAAAGGCAATCCATTTGCTGCAGCTGTTTCTAAAGCCACACGCTCTGCTGTAGTTAAACGATTTATTAAAAAGCCTTTATCGGTATCGGCTAATTCTAAAGAAGCATTTTGGTTAGCAGCTGTTGTACCAATCCCTACACTATATCGGTTATCTGTGGTGTCACCTCCTAGAGCCATAGTATTGTTTTGCGCAACGGTAACATTACGCCCTAAGGCTACAGAAGTGTTATTTTGTGCTCGAGATTGACTACCTATGGCAATACCATAAGCCCCGTCAGCTCTAGATTGGTAACCAACCACAACCACATCATTATTATTAGGAAAAGCCTGTGCGCCTATAAACGTTGTTCTATCTCTAGTTGTTGTTGTTGTATATGCCCCAAATCTTCCAGTTATATTGATAATATCAAATTCACTAGGGTCTCTATAATTAGCAAAAGCTCCCATACCTACATTATCTTGTCCTTCACGGTTACTAAAGCCTGTAAAAACACCTACATAGGTATTTCTATTAGCATCATCGGTATTGTTTGTTCTATTATTATCGCCTCCTGCATGCGCTCCTATAAAGGTATTATAATCGGCATGCTCTGTTGCAGCACCAGCTGCTTGCCCTACAAAAGTGTTAAGCCTTCCTACCCCCACATCAACCCCCGTAGAGTCTCCTACAAAGGTATTTCTATAACCCGTAGTATTATGGTAACCCGCTTCAGCTCCTAAAAATGTATTTCTAAAGCCTGTCATATTATTTCTACCTGCTATAGAACCTACAAACGTATTATCATCAGCAGTTGTGTTATAGTAGCCAGCATCTTCCCCAATAAATACATTATCTCTTCCTGTTGTATTTCCATATCCTGCTTCCTCTCCTATAAATACATTATCAGCGCCTGTTGTATTATTTTCTCCAGCCTCTGTACCTACAAATGTATTATCTGTTCCTGTATTAGAGTATCCAGCTTCGGTACCTATAAATGTATTATCTGTTCCATAAACGTTTGAAAAACCAGCATACGCCCCAATAAAAATATTTTTAGAAGCCGTTGTTTGATTTGCTCCAGACAAAGTACCTAGCATGGTGTTATTTGACCCCGAATATAAGTTGTTACCTGCAGCGTCTCCTATTAATACATTGTAATCGCCAGTGGTAATAGAGCTTCCTGCGGGATTATAATACATTGGATCTCCAGAACCATCGGTTCCATACTGAACTATATCATCGCCTAAAGCTTCGTTAGCTGTTTGCGCATAAGTAAAAAAAGTTAATAGATTAAGTAACGTACATAAAAGTAGTTTTTTCATTTTAAAATTTGAGTTTAAGGTTAATAGCGAAACAAAAATAGCATAAACGAAGAATTTTACTACATAAACTTTTAATTTTGTAATATTATGTTTTTATTATGGTAGAAGAGTTTATAGATATTGTTACCAAAGATGGAAAGCCTACGGGTAAAACAGCTTTAAAATCAGTTATTCACAGCGAAGGCCATTACCACAACACGGCACATTTATGGTTGTATACAAAAGCAGGTAAAATCTTATTGGCACAACGCAGTTTTAAAAAAGCCATTTGTCCCGGACTTTGGGACGTCTCTGTTGCTGGCCACGTAGATGCCGGGGAAACCATAGAACAAGCCATCCTTCGGGAAACCCAAGAAGAAATAAGCCTGACCCTACAGCAAGAAGACTTGTACAAAATAGGGGTGTTCCCATGTTTTCAAACGTATGATAATGGTATTATTGACAATGAGTTCCATCATACGTTTATAGCTGAATTAGGAGTTCCTTTAGAAAAATTAAAGCCCCAACCCAATGAGGTTGAGGCTTTGCAGCTCGTTTGCCTTGATACTAGTTTCTCCCTACTAATTAATAGTCATCTTAATAATTATTTTATAGCATCAAACCGAGCGTACTATGAAATGGTTTTTCAACGCATTTTAGAACATATAAATTAGTAATTAGGGGTTCAAAGATGATTTTGAAATGGACAGAAGGTGGCTTTTTGAAACTAAATACGTGTATTTAGCCTAAAAGCTAGCAGCCATTTTTTTAATCGCCTTATCTGCCTTCTTTAAGTTTCGTTTTGCCAACAAAATATCTATATCATATTTTGAAATATTATCTGAATTAATCAACCAGTCTTCTAACGGTGTTTTACCTTTGGATTGATTGATGCTTCGCAAAGTTACTGCTACGTTTTCAGGACAATTCACTACTTGTGCTATTTGACTGTTCGTTAATCGATCTCTATAAGCCATAAAAATTTCTTCGGCAGAACGAATATGCTCATAATCATATGGATCACCACCACGTAGGGTTTTGCCTGTATAGCAATCTGTATATAACGCTACTCCATCTCCACCACGCGCTATGGCTTGTTGATGCATTTGCGCTTTCACTTTAGCAAAGAGCTGGTCTATTTCGGTACGGTGGTAAGGGCGGTTTGGGTTAGAGTTGTACATTAACCTTACTTTTTAATTAACAATTATTTAGAAACATGACAATTAACCCGAACTTTACATTTAAGATTATTTTTAACCTTATTTAACACTTTTACACCATCCTTTTTAAGTGTTTTTTTTAAAAAACTACATAAATCTTCAATCTTATACTTCTGCTTTAAAGCGTCAAGATCAATTTCTATCTCATTTTTATTTACAAAGTTATTTTTATAAATATCTTTTACCCATTTGTGCAACCTAGGGCTATCTTTTTTCGGTCTGATTGCAGTTATTAAAACATTGTACCCTTTATTATTATAATGCTTTGTATATAAAGCTGCCAACCTATCAATACCCTCTTTTTCAGATTCAGAGTTTATAATAATTCTACAACTTTCATTATTATAAATCGCTGTGAAATCTTGTTCATATCTACAGTCATTAGGGCGACGCTCTCGAGCTTCCTCTTTAAAACTATTTTGCTTTATTATTTCCTCTATCAATTTACAAAGAGTTGTTTTGCCAATATTGGGAGAACCTTGTATTAGTACTACTTCCATATTTTTAATTAAGACTATCTTCTAATTCTTGTTGCCTTGTTTCATCTATATCATAGCGTTTAGCATATCTAGTAAGCATTTTGCGCTCTGTTTCAGTTATACTTCCTTCTTCAAGCATCAGCTTATATTCTTCTATATATTTGATTTCATTAGGGTTAAACAATAGTTCTTGCTCAACAGCTTCAGCTTGCTCTTTTGTTAAACCATACTTTTTTTGTTTGCGTTCTAACATGCGTCTTTCACCATCATCTATGAGACCATCATCCTCTATCATAAACGCAACTTCTTCTTTATATTTTTCAATTTTATTGTTTATCTCCGGAATTTCAATTGTTTTTTTCTGTTCTAGCAACTCTTTGTCTTGAAATTGAACAAAAACACCCCATTCTAGTGTTTCTTTAGAGTTTGTTTTAATTTCATTTTCTTTATTGTAATCAACTCCAATTTTTGGCAGTAAAAATTTTAGTTCAGCATTAATTTTATTAATCTCATTGTTAGAAACAACTTCATTAAACATACTAACAATGTTTTCTGTATGAACCGCTATATTTCCATTTATTCTTTGATTTGCCAACCTTTGCCAACTAGTTTCTGAATTATACCAAATTAAATCTTCGGGAATGTAAGGTTTATTAGTAGGTTTAAAAGTTTGCACTTTTTTAATGCCTAATAATTCTATTTGTTTATTTTCTTCTTCTTTGTCCATTTGATAATCAACCTTAGCTCTTGTTACTTTATAATCTATATTAGCATCAACTTTTAAAGATGATTTTGAATTGTTTTCTATTGTTTTATTATTTGATGTACTAATTTCAATTTTAGTAGCACCTAAGCATTGCATTAAATAACAAAATTCAGATACTCTATCCTTAAATAACTCTTGTTTAATTTTTGCTAATGGTATGTAATGATTATTTTTTAAAGGATGGCAAGTGTATATATTATTTATGTGTGGATGACCAAAAGGAAAGGAAATATCTAAAGGAAGATTTTGTTTTTTTAAAGTAAGAAAATTTTCACTTGGATGTATTTCGTTACTTATAAAAACTTGTTTTCTGTTATCCGCTGAAACTTTTGAGAATTCATTGATTAATGCATTATAGTATTTTGTTTTAGCTTCTTTAATTTCTCTAATCTCTCCTTTACTTATTCCTTCGAAATTATTTTCTTCAATTAGTCTTTCACAAAATCCAATATTTTTAATTGCTAAATCAAATTGTTGCATTTTGTAACAAATCTCACTTTTTAGTTCGTAAGCTAAAACGTATACCTCATTTACGCTTTCTTCCTCTTTTAATTCATCACACAATTGAATTAAATCATTTACAGCTTTTAGTGATTCATTTAACTTATCTGTAAGAAATAATAATTTAGGTTTATGCACACTTGCTAAAACATAATCTCGTGAATATTCAGTGTGATTTTCCTCTTCTAAAATTAAATCATTAGTTAAGTTTAATGCTTCTTGATACTTTTCTTGACCAATTAAGTTGTCTACTTGCTCTTGATAGCTTGATTTTATTTGGCTTGAATCAGCATCTTTAATAGAATCAAAAAGTTTTAACAATTCCCTGCACGTTTTTAAACTTTGGGTAGCAAAACGTTCAGAGTAAATATCTACTGTATCTGTACTATTCGAAATAAAAAACCTAAAAAATAAATCTTCGTCATCATCTTCAAATAGTTTTATTTCATCAATTTCGTCCCATTGAATTATTTTTAAATTATCTGGTCTTTTATTAGAACCTTGAGTTTCTTCAGAGTATAATGAAATTAAGTAATTTTCATTAATTATTGATGATAAATAATGGTTTCTATCCATTCTAGTCCAACTACTAGAATTATCCTCAAAGATTTCGTCTATAAAAATGGCTAAATAGTTATCATTTATAGTTAAAACTTCCTCTTCAAAAGCTATATTATATTTGTCTACTAGTCTATTTAAAATATTTCTATCTATATTTTGGTTGTAAGTATATACATTACCTGTAAATTGTAGTTTCTTCGAGTTTTTTATTAAAAACTTGTCAATTAACTCTCTCATAATTTACTAAATTAAATTATACCCCAAATACCCAGGACTCAAATAGCCTTCTGGTTTTAAATCGATGCCATGCACTCTAATAAAAGCTTTATGTATTTTATTGGCATCATCAAAAGGGTTGGCGCACATGGTGCTTATTTGTACAGAGAGTCCGGCGTCTACAAAGTCGCCTTGTACATTCATACGCTGCTTGGTTTTAATTTCAAAGGTTGGCATAATCGTTATGTTTTGTTTAATTTCTAACCTCCAAATCCTCATCAGATACCTTTTCCCAATCGTGAAAATTAATCTTTTTATCTCCTACGCTACATACTGGGTTACTTTGTAATTGTGATGTTACAGTATCGTTTTTTTGCATACCGCATTTACAGCATTTGTAGGTTGCCATTGGGTGGTATTTTTAATTAGGGGTTATGTATTTTTAAAGTTCAAATATATTCTTGAAACAGACAAAACCTGTCCGTTTCAAAAAAACTTTGTTGATGGCGTAAATAATATGGCAATAGTAGTACAGTTATTTCCCATATTTTGGGATATTGCAATTTGCGATGTTAATTAGGGTAATGAATAATTTCATCCTTGTTTAAAGGCTTACTCGTAGTATGCTAGCATTAATTGTAAGTGGTACGTTATATAGTGTTTTACCTGTGATGGCCCCACCACTTTAACCCATATATTATATTTTAAGATTTCCATTAAAAACTCATAGTTAGGTTCTACAAAAATTTTAATGTCTCCCCACATATCTGGATCTGTATAATCTAAAATTTCAGTTTCAGGTTTTTTAGGTTGCTGGACTATTTGTTGAGAGGCATGCATAGGGTTGGCCTGTAAATATTTTAAATGATGATTGGCTACTTTTAGATGTACCCATACCGGTTTTATGTCTGTTTTTAAAATACCTACACTATGTTTAAAATACTGCTTGTCACTAAAGTGCTTTGGTTTTTTAGGCTTAAAATCTGTTACCTTAAATGCGCTTATCCGCTTATCCAAACAAAACGCGTACACACCAATATCCTTATTGTATGCCATTAAGTACCAGGCATTATTAACTTCTTTTATGTGTAGTGGTTGTACTTTTCCCTTGAATGTTTGAAATGTATTATCATCATACCAACCTTTATATTCCAATTCTACCAAAAACTGTTGTTCTATGGCATTAATAAGTGCCACTATATCTACATAGGCACTTAAGGATGTTCGTGCAGAAGTGACAAACTCTTTCCAAGCATGTGCGTGATGGTTTAGTAGGTACAGCTCTGTTTTTTCATAAACGGCTTTAAGCTTGTTTTCATCTTTATACGCGTCGTCTTCTACATAAAATCCATACCCTCGTTTGTGTTTAATGGCAATGTTATAATAAGATTCTATTTTTTTTAAATCGCGATTAATGGTTTTTCGACTATGCAATTCTAGTTTTTCGTACAAGATATCATCACGGTTCTTTAGACGTATGGCATTGAGTGTAGTTTGCAACTGTTCCAACAACACATAACTTCCAGGAAATCCATACCCTTTTGGGTTGGTAATGATACGCATAACATAATAACGTCGAAGAAATTCTGGTGACATAATTTATTTTTAACACCCTAAAAATACTAAACCCAATGCAAACTCGATGCATTTTTTATCTTTGGCGTTTCAAAATATCACTATGCGTATTGCCTTTAGCAAGAAAGACTTAAACACAACTACCTGGTTTTCCTTAGGAAAACTAATACATCTATTTACGGGTGTTTTTATTGTTCCGAAAATATTCAATACACTTGGCACCACCGATATGGGCATACTAACGCTTGCCGGTTCGATATTAGGTATGTTTGCGCCTTTGTTCACCTTGGGATTGTCGGCTATATGCGTGCGCGAAATTGTATTCACTCCAAAAAGAAGTCAACACATTATTGCCACAGCTTTTTTTATGCGGTTGCTATCTTGGGGCTTTGTAGCCATTGGGTTTGTTTGTTATCTATACTTTACAAATAACACCACTCTTCTTGTTATTTATATGGTTTTAATATGTGGCTATTTATTTAGGCTAACAGATGTTTTTGAATATTATTTACTCGCTAAAAAACGCGCCAAACTTATTTTTATTGGAAAAACAGTAAGCCTTTTCTGTATTGTTGCCTTACAATATTACGGTGTAAAACAGCAAATGGACATCTTATTTTTTGCTCAAGTGATTGCTTTGGATTTTTTATTACAAGGCGTATTTTATATTGTCGTTTTAGGAACTAAAAATGAGCTTTACCTCAAACGTTGGTGCTTTTCAAAATCATTAGGCAAAAAGCTTTTAACAATGGCATTTCCTTTGATAGTTTCTGAAGCACTGGTAATGATTTACATTGGAATAGACGAAGTGATTTTAAAGCACTTTTATAACGACCATGCCAATGGCGTTTTTGGTAGTGTACAGTTTTTAGTTATTGGGTTGAGCTGGACCCTGGGATTTGCTATCATTAATGCTTTATACCCTTCTTTGACAGAGTCTTTTCAGAACCACAAAAAATATTATTATATAAAAAACAAGCAACTATTTTTTATTTTGGTGGCATTGGGGTTATTTATTGCTTGGTTTTATTTGTTTTTTGGAGATAGCATTTTAGACAGCTATTTTACTGAACAGTATCGAGAAGGCAAAACGGCTTTGCAAATCTTTTGTTGGGCACCATTATTTGTGTTCATAGGTATGCTTTACGAAAAACACCTCCTTACAGCAAATCGCCTAAAACACAATGTATATCGTTTTATTGTAGGGTGTTTTGTAAATCTACTACTATGCTACGTTTTAATTCCCATATACTATATAAATGGAGCCGCTATTGCTGTTCTAGCAAGCCATTTTATAACAAATATTGGTTATCTTGCTTTCGATTCAAATACCAAAAAGGATATTAAAAGCTTATTAAACGCTAAATAATTTATGAATCTTATTATATTTGCGCTCGCTCCCGTTTTTACTATTATTCTATACATCTACGCTAAGGATAAATATGAAAAAGAACCCAAACTGCTCCTACTCTACAGTTTTTTATTTGGGGCTTTTGTAAGTATTATCATAACCACGGTTATGTATGTTATTTTCGATTTTATTTTACCGCTAGATAGCTCTAAAGTATTTCAACAGTTCATAAAAGCATTTTTTATTGTTGGGTTTACAGAAGAGTTTAGTAAATATGTTATTGTTAGATTTTACAATCAGCCAAAACCAGCTTTTAACGAACCTTACGATGGTATTATGTATGCCGTTATGGTCTCGATGGGATTTGCCGCTACCGAGAATATTATGTATGTGTTAGATGGTGGTTATAAAACAGCTTTATTAAGAGCCTTTACTGCCGTACCTGCACATGCTACCTTTGGTATTTTAATGGGCTATTTTATGGGTAAAGCTAAATTTGCTGGCAAAAACAGAGGACTCCTTAATTTAATAGGATTACTCCTAGCCATTATTTTTCATGGCGCTTACGACTTCTTTTTGTTTATCGACTTTATTCCTGGCGTTTGGGTTGGTGCTTTTATTTCTTTAGCTATAGGACTTATTTTGTCTAGAAAAGCCATTAAGAAACACCAAAATATCTCGCATTTTAAATAGTATTTCTTATGAATTTTGCCTCTGGTGTTTTAAATTAGTATCATGAAAAACACTATCGCTGAACGTATTGCCGATTTTTTAAAACGTTTTCCGCCTTTCGACCTTTTAAGAAAATCTCAATTATTAGAAATTTCTAAACAGGTTAAGATTACTTACATGGAAAAAGGGCAAGTAATTTACCATCAAAACGATACATTACACAACCATTTTTATATTATTCACAAAGGTGCCGTATCTTTACTTAAAGCGTTAGAATCTAATAAAAACGAGGTTCTTGATAAGTTTGACGAAGGTGACGTATTTGGGTTGCGTCCACTTTTTGCAAAAGAAAATTATGCCATTACAGCTAAAACAGCCGAAGAGTGTATTCTTTACGCCATTCCTATAGATATTTTTAGGCCTATGGCCGAAAAGAATAAAAGTATTGGGAATTACCTAATAGAAAGTTTTGCTTCTAACACCGAAAACCCATTTACTAAAGAACATCATGTACAATTTTTCTCCGATGCAGAAATCATTTTAAACCCAACCGATAACCATTTCGAGCTTCAACCTGTTAATTACATTAAAAAAATTGTTACAGCTAAGCCCTCTTCAAAAATAAAAACCATTGCTAAAACCATGAGCAAAAAAAACATAGGCTCAATTATTATTGAAGACGACGGAAAACCCATTGGCATTGTAACCGATAAAGATATTAGAAACAAAGTAGCTACTGGACTTCATACAATTAGTGAACCTGTAACCAATATTATGGTATCACCTGTACTATGCTACCCTAAAAATATTACCATAGCGCAGGCACAAATTACCATGCTAAAACACCGCATAGGACATTTATGTATTACTGAAGATGGCACGCCAAACACCAAGATTATTGGTTTAGCTTCAGAACATGATATGATTGTTATGAAAGGGACCAATCCTTCCGTGTTAATGAAAGCTATAAAACGCTCTAACACCACAAAAGATTTAAAACGTATTCGCGAGAAAATCATGGTGCTTTTAAACGGCTACATCATGCAAAACATCCCGCTTACACATACAAACAAAATTATTTTTGAATTAAACGACGCTACTATAAAACGTGTAATTGAACGTTGTTTAGTTAAAATGAAACAAGATCCGCCTGTAAGCTTTGCATGGATGTCGTTAGGAAGTCAAGGACGAAAAGAACAGTTACTGCATACCGATCAAGACAATGCTATTATTTTTGAAAATGTTCCAGAAGACAAGCTTGAAGACACCAGAGCTTATTTTTTAAAACTAGCTAAAAAAGTAAATAAACGCCTAAACACTATAGGGTTTGATTATTGTCCCGCCGATATGATGGCTAAAAATCCAAATTGGTGTTTAAGCCTTGACGAATGGAAAGCTCAGTTTACTAAATGGACCACAAATACAGGAAACGATGAACTTTTGTTATGTAATATTTTCTTCGATTTTGATATCAGTTATGGCGACTCTAGATTAACCAATGCCTTAGCTAATCATGTTTTAGATATTACAAAAAACAACACCATTTTTATAGCTAAACTAGCTGCTAATGCCTTAAGCAATGCCTCTCCTCTTGGTTTTTTTAGACAGTTTTTGGTAGAACCTAACGGAGAGCACAAAGACCAATTCGACCTTAAAAAAAGAGCTTTAATGCCTATTGTTGATGCTGGTCGGGTTTTAGCTTTATCCTACCAAATAAAAAACATTAATAATACCGCCGAACGATTTGAAAAATTAGCAGACATATTTCCACAAAACAAAGAGTTGTATTTAGGTTGTTCTTATGCATTTAAAGCCATTTTAAAATTTAGAACAAAACACGGACTTATAAATAATGATAATGGTCGGTTTATTAAGTTAGAAGAACTCACTAAAGAAGAAAAAATGAAGTTAAAACGCTGTTTTAAAACCATTTCTCACGTTCAAGAGTTTATAAAAATTAGGTTTAATATTAGCACATTACTATAATGTTTAATTGGTTTAAAAAACGCACAAAACAATTTACACTTCCCGAATTTTGGAATGATTACGAGAATTCTTTTTCTCCAGATACTCATAAAGATTTAAAAACAGCTCGTTTTGTTGTACTTGATACTGAAACGACAGGTTTTAGCTATTCAAAAGATAGAATATTATGCATTGGTGCTGTTGAAATTCTAAATTACGAGATTCAAATAGCACATTCTTTCGAAACCTACATCAAACAAGAACGTTTTAATGAAAAAACGGTAGAAATTCATGGAATCATCAAAAATGAGCGCCTAAAAACCGTAACCGAATATGAAGCTATAGAAAAGTTTTTAGAGTACTTAGGTAATGCCATAATTGTAGCACACCATGCTAAGTTTGATGTCACCATGATTAATAAAATGTTAGAAAGACACGGGTTTCCACATTTGAAAAATAAAATTCTAGACACGGTTCACTTATATAATGCAACACGTATTAAAACCAACTTTAACCGCCAAGAAGAGCTAAGCTTAGATAATATCGCAGATAAGTACTTATTAGATGTTTCAGATCGTCACACAGCTGCAGGAGACGCCTTAATAACTGCTTTAGTTTTTTTAAAAACTACCACTATATTAAAAAATAAAAAAGGGATCACACTTAAAACGCTATTTAAAGTATAGCAATTTAGCACATTTAACAAACCTACATTACGAAAACGTTATAGAATGTCTATCTTTATCCTTTAAAAGCAAAATTTATGAGTAAATTTCAAGTTTCGGTTAACGGAAACGTTTCAACAGAAATAGATTCAAAAGATGTTGAACAATTAGACCTTCAACAAATAGCTGATAATCATTTTCATCTTTTAAAAGATTTTAAAAGCTATAAAACACAAATCATTCAATCCGATTACAATCAGAGAACATACCAAGTAAAAGTTAACAATAACCTTTATAATGTTGCTATTTCTAACAATTTAGATGTTCTAATTAAAGACATGGGCTTCGAAATTGGAAGCGCTAAGCATGTTAACGACCTAAAAGCCCCTATGCCAGGCCTTATTTTAGATATTAATGTAAGTGTTGGACAAGAGGTTAAAGAAGACGATTGCTTATTAATATTAGAAGCTATGAAAATGGAAAACGTCTTGACTTCGCCTAGAGATGGCGTTATTAAGTCTATTACGGTTAATAAAGGGGATGCTGTAGACAAGAATCAATTATTATTAGAATTTGAATAACAACATATAGACTATTCTTTTAGTATATTCTATAAATAACATCTTATTTATGAAAAAAATATTAGTTGCCAATCGTGGTGAAATTGCCCTTAGGGTGATGAAAACCATAAAAAAAATGGGCATAAAAACGGTTGCTATTTACTCGACTGTAGATAGGCAATCGCCACACGTTACATTTGCCGATGAAGCTGTTTGCGTAGGTGAAGCACCATCTAATCAATCGTACCTTCTTGGAGATAGAATTATTGAAATATCTAAATCGTTAGGTGTTGATGGTATTCACCCAGGTTATGGATTTTTAAGTGAAAATGCTGATTTTGCCGAATTATGCGAAGCTAACAACATTACATTTATTGGTCCAAAAAGCAAAGCCATTAAAATCATGGGCAGTAAACTAGCAGCCAAAGAAGCTGTAAAAGCTTACGATATTCCTATGGTTCCTGGCATTGACGAAGCCATTACCGATGTTGAAAAAGCCAAAACCATAGCCAAAGACATTGGCTTTCCTATTTTAATTAAAGCCTCTGCCGGTGGTGGTGGAAAAGGGATGCGTGTTGTTGAAGAAGAAAAAGATTTAGAGTCGCAAATGAATCGCGCCATTAGCGAAGCCACTTCGGCCTTTGGAGATGGTTCAGTATTTATTGAAAAATATGTAGCCTCACCAAGGCATATTGAAATTCAAGTTATGGCAGACACACATGGAAATATTGTCCATTTATTTGAACGCGAATGTAGTATTCAACGTCGTCATCAAAAAGTGGTTGAGGAAGCTCCTTCTGCTGTTTTAACCCCACAACTTCGCGAAGCTATGGGGAACGCAGCCGTAAGAGTTGCTAAAGCCTGTGATTACATTGGTGCAGGTACAGTGGAGTTTCTTTTAGATGACCAACACAACTTCTATTTCTTAGAAATGAACACTCGCCTTCAAGTTGAACACCCTGTTACCGAACTCATTACAGGAACTGATTTGGTAGAACATCAAATTCGTGTTGCACGTGGCGAAGAGTTAACACTAAAACAAGACGAATTAAAAATTAACGGTCACGCTCTAGAACTACGTGTTTATGCCGAAGATCCTTTAAATGATTTCTTACCGAGTGTAGGAAAATTAGAAACATATCAACTTCCTGTTGGCGATAATATTCGTGTAGATAATGGCTTTAAAGAAGGTATGGATATTCCTATTTATTATGATCCTATGCTGTCTAAGTTAATTACCTACGGTAACACTCGCGAAGAAGCTATAGAACTTATGATTCAAGCTATTGGGAATTACCACATTAAAGGTGTTGAAACAACCTTACCGTTCGGAACTTTTGTGTGTCAGCATGAGGCCTTTCGTTCAGGAAATTTCGATACACATTTTGTAAAGAAATACTACTCTCCAGAAGCCTTAGAAAGCAATCAAAAAGACGAAGCTGAAATCGCAGCTTTAATTGCTGTAAAGCAATATTTAGAAGACAAAAAACAATTACGAGTACCAAATACAAGTCACTAATGGAAGATAAAATAAAAGACTTAAACAATAAACTAGCCGAAGCCCATTTAGGCGGTGGTGAAAAACGTATAGCAAAACAACACGACAAGAAAAAACTAACTGCAAGAGAACGTGTACAGTACTTATTAGACGAAGGGTCATTTGAAGAAATTGGAGCGCTTGTTACCCATCGTACCAAAGAATTTGGCATGGACAAACAACAGTTTTATGGCGATGGCGTAGTAACTGGATACGGTACTATTAATGACAGATTGGTCTATGTTTTTGCACAAGATTTTACAGTTTTTGGCGGATCGCTTTCTGAAACTCATGCCGAAAAAATCTGTAAAGTCATGGACTTAGCGGTTAAAGTTGGTGCACCCATTATTGGTCTAAACGATTCTGGTGGCGCAAGAATTCAAGAAGGTGTACGTTCACTTGGCGGTTATGCAGATATTTTCTATCGTAACGTACAAGCTTCTGGTGTTATCCCACAATTATCAGCTATTATGGGGCCTTGTGCTGGTGGCGCTGTATATTCTCCAGCCATGACCGATTTCACTCTAATGGTTGAAAACAGTAGCTATATGTTCGTTACTGGACCAAATGTGGTAAAAACAGTTACTAATGAAGAAGTTACAAGTGAAGAATTAGGTGGTGCTTCAACACATGCTTCTAAATCAGGGGTTGCACACAAAACCTCAGCCAACGATGTGGTTTGTTTGGAAGACGTAAAAAAACTATTGAGTTATCTTCCGCAGAACAATCAAGAAAAACCTAAGGCGCTTCCTTATAAGTTAAATGATGAAGTTCGTGAGCAATTATCCGACATTGTACCAGATAATGCCAATAAGCCTTACGATATGCACGATGTTATTTCTGGTATTATTGATGACGACTCTTTCTATGAAATACATCAAGATCATGCCGAAAATATTATTGTAGGTTTTGCTAGATTAGGTGGAAAATCTATTGGTATTGTAGCTAATCAACCTATGTTTCTGGCGGGAGTGTTAGATGTAAATAGCTCGAAAAAAGCAGCTCGTTTTGTACGTTTTTGCGATAGTTTTAATATTCCGTTATTAGTCTTGGAAGACGTACCAGGTTTTTTACCAGGAACCGATCAAGAATGGAATGGTATTATTGTACATGGTGCTAAATTGCTTTATGCTTTTAGCGAAGCTACAGTGCCAAGAGTTACGGTAATTACTCGTAAAGCTTACGGTGGTGCTTATGATGTTATGAATTCTAAACACATTGGGGCCGATATGAATTTTGCATGGCCAAGTGCAGAAATTGCTGTTATGGGTGCTAAAGGAGCCGCAGAGATTATTTTTAAACGCGACATTGCAGCATCAGATAACCCTGAAGCTAAATGGAAAGAAAAAGAAGCCGAATATGCTGACCGATTTGCCAATCCATATAGTGCTACAGAACGCGGTTTTATAGACGAAGTAATTTTACCAAAAGATACCAGACGAAAGCTTATAAAAGCTTTTGCTATGTTAGAAGACAAACAGGTAGACAAACCAAAACGAAAACACGGTAATATTCCGTTATAAAAAACAAAGGAGACAACTTAAAAAATTGTCTCCTTTTTTATTAACTATTTAAGAAGTTGAGTATAAAACTCCTCTTTAAGTTCTCGATTATCTTTAATAATTTTTAAATACTCTTGCCTCACTTTTTCATGCTCATTTATATAATACAAATCACATTCTAAATGATCACATTCTTTATAATTAGGCATTGCCTTTTTATAATTACTTAACACCTTAGAGACAACAATTGCACGTTCTATCATAATTAAAAAACGGTCTCTTAATACACTTTCTTTTAATAGATTTGATGCTATTTTAGCCAACCTATCACTTTCTTCTATAATATAACTAACATGATTTACCCATAACGTTAATTCATTCTCACTACGCTTTTGAATAATTTGATCGTCTGTATCATGTTCAAAATAGGTTTCTAGTTTCATTGTTATTAAAATTCTATATTGTTGTTTCTTTTTGTTCCACCTCTTTTATAACTAGTGTTTTAATTCCTGCAGGAAACTCCCACTCGATTTCATCGCCTTTTGCATACCCAATTACAGCTGCACCCATTGGTGCTAAAACAGAAACTTTTCTTAATACTGCATTGGTTTCTGTTGGGAGTACAAGTTGGAATGTTGTCTCCCAACTATTATCTTTTGTTGATACTGTTATTAAAGAATTAAACCTAATCACGTCTTGAGGCAATTCTTGTTTACTAACAACACGTGCGGTTTTTAATTCATCAGACAAGCGTTTTATGGAATATTTTCTCGTGTCGACTTTATAGTTTTCGGATAAACTTAACAGCCTTTTTAAGGTTATATACTCCATCTTATCAAGCATTATGCATCCATATGTCATACATTCTAATATTTATGGGAAAATTCCACGTTGTACATAAGCTTTTTCAATACGCTCTATCGCAATTACGTATGCTGCAGAACGCATGTCGAGATTTCTATCTGTTGCCGTTTTTAATACTTTTTTAAAAGCTTCTTTTAGTTTTTTATTGAGCTTGATTAAAATCTCGTCTAATTCCCATAATTCTCCGTTTCTATTCTGAAGCCATTCAAAATAACTTCCTATAACGCCACCAGAATTGCATAATATATCTGGAATTATTTCTATACCACGGTCTAACAGCAATTTTTCAGCTTCAACAGTTGTTGGTCCATTGGCACCTTCGGCAATTAAAAAGGCTTTTATTTTTGAAGCATTTTCTTTTGTTATTTGATTGCCTAAAGCTGCTGGCACACAAATGTCGCAATCTAAACCAAAGAAGTCTGCTTTATCAATACTTGAAGCTCCAGAATACCCAACAATACTCCCTTGATTTGCTTTAGAGTAGTTTAACAACTCTTCAACAGCAATTCCTTGAGCGTTACTAATTGAGCCATAGGCATCTTGTACACCTACTAATTTTGCGCCATCTTGCTCTAAAAAGTGCGCTGCCCAATAACCAACATTACCAAAACCTTGAACAATAAATGTTTTATCTTTTAAGCTTATATTTTTATGTTCTGCCCAGTATTTTATAGTAAGATACACACCAAAACCTGTGGCTCTATCTCTTCCTTCTAATCCACCAGAACCAATAGGTTTTCCTGTAACAACATGTTGATTTTTGGAACGCTCGGAAGGTGTTTTTGTAGACATATATGTATCTGCTATCCACGCCATTGTTTGCGCGTTGGTGTTTACATCTGGTGCAGGTATATCATGCTCTGGACCAATATTATCGCCCAAAGCATAAGCAAATCGTCTTGTAATACGTTCTAATTCTGCAGTTGAATATTTTTTAGGATCTATCTGTATACCACCTTTAGCACCACCGTAAGGCAAACCTGCTAAAGAGGTTTTCCAGGTCATCCACATAGCTAACGCCTTAACCGCATCGATATCTATTGTGGGATGATAACGCAACCCACCTTTGTATGGCCCTAAAGCATTATTATGCTGAACACGATAACCTTTAAAAATCTCCACATCGCCATTATCCATACGAACTGGAAAATGAATAATAAGTTCGTTATTTGTTACTGAAAGTATTTTTTTTATGTTTTTGTTTAATCCTACCATCTCTGAGGCCGAATTAAATTGCTTCATCACATTTTCTAGCATACCTTGTTTAGGTTGCGCTTTCTTTTTTAACTCTTGTGTTAACATGTGTAATAATTTAAATTAAATAAGTTCTAACTTTTTGGTGTTAGAATGTTTTAAAACTGTTTTGTTATTTACGACTTGGTTTTCGCCTGCAAGTAAATACTCATTACAAGACCATATAATTTTTTTGTCGGAAGTAAAACTACAGTCTAAGTTATACTCACAATTAATACATATACTTTTTTCCATAATTACAGGTGTATTTATTTTATGTGTTTTGAGAATAACAAGCGACGTACCAAAATAAGTAGGCAACTCACAATAAAAAACAAACACCTAAAAACAAGGTGTTTGCAACATTAAAGTAATTTTTAAGGAAAGTAGATACTGAGTAAAAATTACCCAACAGGGTATATTTCACACACTAAAAACAGTTATGTTACTTAATTTTTTGACTAAGTGTTTTTCGGTCTATTTGAAGAATTCTAGCTGCTTCAGATTTATTATTATTGGTATGAGCCAAAACCTTAAGAATGTGTTGTTTTTCAATAGTTTTTAAGGGTAATAATACTGTTTCTTTAGGAAAGTCTATTGTGTATTTTAAATAATCGGGTAAACTATCTACGGTTATTTGTTTATCACTCATAATAACCGCATGCTGAATTACATTTTCAAGCTCTCGTATATTACCAGGCCAATGGTGACGCTTTAATATGTTTATAGCCTCCTGTGTTATAGGCATAAGTTTATCTTTGTATTCCACACCGTACTTAAATAAAAACTTATCGACTAGCAGTTCTATATCTTCAAGACGATTTCTAAGTGGCGGAACATTAATTTGCACAACGGTTAATCGATAAAACAAGTCTTCTCTAAATTTTTGACTCGCTATTCTAGATTCTAAATTAAAATTGGTTGCTGCAATAATCCTAACATCTACAGGTTCTACTTTTTGCGCTCCTACTCTAACCACTTCTTTTTCTTGAAGCACTCTTAACAATCGTAATTGTGTCGCCATAGAGGCATTACCTATTTCATCTAAAAAAATTGTGCCTTTATGTGCTGCTTGAAAAAACCCTTTTCTATCTTCGTTTGCTCCTGTAAAAGCCCCTTTTACATAACCAAATAATTCTGACTCTAAGAGGTTTTCTGGTATGGCGCCGCAATTAACAGCAACAAATGGTGCTGCCGCATATTTCCCATTATAATGAATGGCTCTAGCCACTAGTTCTTTTCCTGTCCCACTTTCCCCATTAATTAGTACCGTGGCCTTATTATCTTTAACACGATCTATAATTTGAGTTACAGATTTAATAGCTTTAGAATCACCTATAATTTCACCATAAGCATTTTGCTGACGTGGTGTTTTAGCAACTTTTGGCTTTTTTTCTTTTAAAGAAATTGCAATTGCCTGCTTTAATTCGTCTTTAGTAAAAGGTTTGGTTAAATATTCTACAACACCAGATTTCATGGCTTCTAAAGCACCATCAACAGAAGGATAGCCTGTAATGACTAGTTTGGGTAGTTTCGGGAAATGTTCTGAGGTATATTTTATAAGCTGCATTCCATCTACGCCAGGCATATTAAGATCGGTAATAAGTAAATCGATAGTTTTACTTTGAAGAATTGTAAGCGCCTCTTTTACTGAAACTGCTTTAAACGTATAAAAATCTAACGCTGTTAAATGACGTTGTAACAACTCTAAAATATGAATGTCGTCATCTACAATTAATATATTTTCTTTGTGTAGCGGCATGGTGTTCTATTTTGGGAAAACTAAATTAAAAACGGTTCCTTTTGGGTCGTTAGGTTGGTGTGTAATACTTCCTTGGTGACTTTGCATAATACCATGTACCACACTTAACCCTAATCCTGTACCTTCTCCAACATCTTTTGTTGAATAAAATGGATTGAAAACTAATTCTGATTTCGCGGACTCTATACCTTCTCCCTCATCTGAAATATCTATGTAAACATTGTTGTTATCTTCATATAATTTTACTTCTATTTTTCCTTTTTCTGGAGAAAAATATATGGCATTCATTATAATATTAAACACTACTTGAGTTAATTGTATGGTATCGACTTTATAAAAAACACTATCTGTTTGTGTTTGTAGGCAACAAGATAGTTGCTTTTTAGAAAAATTAGGTTTTAACAATTTTATGGCTTCTGTAATAATAGGTACAATATTGGTTTTTGTTTTATGCTGTGGCATTTCGCAAGAAAAAAACATTAACTTTTTCACAACCTCTCTAGAATATATGGCACTATTAATAATTTTATCTAGATCTTTAACTATAGTGTTATTATCCTGTGTTTGTTCTTTTACCAATTCAGCATATCCTAAAATATTTGCCAAAGGGGTATTTAGTTCATGTGCTATTCCTGCAGTAATTTCGCCTAAAATTGATAATCTATCTGCTCTTTCAACTTGCTGTTTTGTGCGAATTTCACGTTCGGTTATTTGTTTTCTCTCAAATAGTTTACCTATTTCTAAACCTATTGTTTCTAACAACTGACGCTCCTCGTTTAAAAAACTATTTGTGGTATACTTATCTTTAGAATACCCAATAATTATTGCTCCTATAGACGTTTTAAATGCGTTAATTTTGGCTAACATATTAACTTTACCATCTGTTGCTCTCCCTTCGTGTAAATTATAGTTTTCGACTATTAATTCTACCGATACATCCTTTGGAAATTGCACCGCTTTTTTTAAACTCCTGCAAATGGCTTGCAAAGTGGGCTGCAAATTCTTTAAGTTAGAGTTTGCTATAAGAGAACTTATCTCATACAAGCAAGTGAGTTCTTTTATACGCTCTTTTAATTTTTCTTCGGCTGTAACATTCATACAATTAAGTATCTTGACACAAAATTACGGTTTAATTCTATAGAAATCCTTATATTTAAGTAACGTAAATAAATTATAAAACAATGAAAAAACTATTCTTAGTACTTGTACCGTTACTATTTTGTGGAGTAAGTTTCTCGCAAACACCAGAAGAAATGAAAGCTTGGCAAGAGAACATGACACCAAGCAAATACCATAAATGGTTAGCCTCTATGAATGGTGAATGGGATGCCGTTGTTAAAATGTGGATGGCCCCTAGTCAACCACCTAATATTTCCAAAGCCACTACCATTAATGAAATGATTATGAATGGGCTCTACCTACGTTCTACTCATACTGGAAAAATGATGGAGCAACCCTTTATGGGAGAAAGTATTATGGGCTACGATAATGCTAAAAAAGAATTTATCTCGACATGGATAGACAATTTTGGCAGTAGTATCATGCTATTAAAAGGCTATTTAAAAGAGGACAATACCTTAATTTTAGAAGGTAATATGCTCGATCCAGCTAGCGAACAAGAAATGCATGTTAAAGAGGTCTTAACCATACTTTCTGAAGATTCTCATAAGTTTGACATGTACATGATTGTTGACGAACAAGAGATTAAGACTATGGAAATTCAATATACTAGAAAAAAATAATTTTTTTAATTTAATTATTACTTAAAAACTCCTATCAAAATAGGAGTTTTTTTATGCATAAACTTTAAGAACTCTTTATGAAAAGATAATATTCAGGGAAAATATTTAAAAGTACCTTTGCATTATGCAAAATTCCACTTCACCTAAACACAAAGTTAATTTAGAATTTATTGGTTTAATGGCATCGCTAATGGCTATTGTTGCCTTAAGTATTGATGCTTTATTACCTGCTTTACCAGATATTGCTAACGACCTTAACGTCACCGATGTTTCTAAAAATCAGTTATTAATTACGATGATTTTTCTGGGACTTGGTATTGGACAACTTATTTTTGGGCCACTCTCAGATAGCTTTGGCAGAAAACCTATTATTTACACAGGCTTCATTTTATTCGTTATAGCAAGTATTGTTTGCGTAACGACCAACAGCTTTGAAATGATGATTTTTGGTCGTATTTTACAAGGTGTAGGCTTGGCTGCACCAAGAACTATTAGTATTTCTATGGTTCGCGATACGTATAGCGGCGATTACATGGCTAGAGTAATGTCTATTGTCGTTATGGTATTTATTTTGGTTCCTGTAGTAGCACCAACAATAGGCCAATTTTTAATTACGTTTTTCGATTGGCATTCTATTTTTAATCTTAACTTAATTTATGGGTGTTTAGTGATGTTTTGGTTTTGGAAAAAACAACCTGAAACACTTCCAGAGAATAAACGTACAAAACTATCTGTTGGTTTATTTGTTAATGGTACTAAGGAATTTTTAAAATACAAAAGCGCTATTGTTTACACGTTAATTTCTGGTTTTATTACAGGATCGTTTATGGTGTATTTAAGCACTTCGCAACAAATTTTTGAACATCAATATAAGTTAGCCGATTTGTTTCCTTACATTTTTGCTAGTTTAGCTATTTCTATAGGCTTTGCTACATTTTTAAATAGCGCTTTGGTGGTACGTTTTGGCATGAAAAAAATAGCCAAAACAGCAGCCATTGCCTTTTGTGCTATTTCAATTTTTTACGTTATTCTTTTTCACAATGGTACAAATCCAGATCTTTCTGTTTTGGTGATGTTTTTTGCGCTTCAGTTTATAGCTATTGGGTTTTTATTTGGAAACCTAAGATCCTTAGCCATGGAACCTGTAGGTCATATTGCTGGGGTTGGCGCTGCTATTAATGGCTTTGTTTCAACTATTATGGCTGTTCCTATTGCTAATTTTATAGGAAGTTATGTTACTGATAGTGTGTTACCTTTATTTATAGGCTTTTCGGTTTGTGGAGTTGTCTCTGTATTAATGATGTTTTTAGTGAAAAAAAGCTGAAAATATTTTTATATTCGTTTTTATAATTAACCAATTTATAAAAATGAAAAAACAATTACTTTTTACTCTATTAAGTCTAACTTTTTTTTACAATCTTACTTTTTCACAAATATCTTATGATAATGGATATTTTATAAATGAATCAGGGAAAAAAACCAGCTGTTTTATAAAAAATAATGATTGGAGAAATAACCCCGACAACTTTGAATATAAATTAACTGCTAATAGCGATATTAAAGTTGCAAGTGTTGACTCTATTAAAGAGTTTGGTATAACCAATTTCTCTAAATATATAAGGGCAACTGTGCAAATAGATAAATCTAGCGATAATATTAATAACTTGAGTTTAAATAAAACTCCTGAATTTGAAGAAGAAACATTATTTTTAAATGTTTTGGTTGAAGGAAATGCAACCTTATATTTGTACGAAAATGAAAATCTAAAACGATATTTTTTTAATTTGAATAACGGCAATGTTTCACAATTAATATATAAAGAATATAAATCGTCTGCGACTACTATTAGTGAAAACAACAGATATAAACAACAATTATGGAACAACTTAAAATGTTCCTCAATACAATTAAAGGATATAGAACGATTAAACTATAAACAAAAAAGCTTAACAACGTTTTTTATAGACTATAATAACTGCACCAATCCTACAAAAAGGACTACTAATTATGACAACAAAAAGAGTAAGTCTGATTTTAATGTAACTATAAGACCTCGTTTGAACAGTTCTTCTTTAGAAATTAGTGATAGTCAAAGAGATTTTGATTTTAGTTATGAAAATAAATTAGGTTTTGGAATAGGATTAGAATTAGAATACATCTTTCCTTTTAACAAAAACAAATGGGCAGTCGCTGTTGAGCCAACGTATCAAAGTTACGAATCGGAAGCAACAATAAAAAACCTGTCTAATGTTTCTGGTGGTTCTTTAAAATCTAGCGTAGAATATAGCTCGATTGATATACCAATATCTGCTAGATATTATATGTTTTTAAATAACAAATCTAAACTTTTTATTAACGCTTCTTATTTATTTAGTGTAGACAACTCTAAATCTTCGTTTGAAGCATTGAGAGTAGACGATTCAAGTTACGCCTCCTTAGATACTAAATCAGGACAGGGATTTGCTTTTGGAGTTGGTTATAAATTTATAAATAAAATTAGTGCTGAAGTTAGATTTCATACAAGTAGAAATATATTAAATGATTACCCCATTTGGGACTCTAACTATAATACAATATCTTTTATCGTAGGTTACACTCTTTTTTAACCTATTAATTTGCTTTTAAATAAAATAAAAAAACCGTTTCATATACGAAACGGTTTTTTGTTTTATAGTGTATTTAAAAAATTAAAACTGTAAATCTACATTTAAGTCAAACTCATCATAGATTGCTTTATCTTTTAAATTATCGAAAAAGCTTTTAGATCCGTAACGTACATCGTACTTAGAACGATCTACTTTTAACGATGCCGTTGCTTTGCTTCCGTAAACAGACATATCGAAAGTTACAGGATTTGATTTTCCTTTAATAGTTAAATCCCCTTCTACGGTATAAGACGTTTTGCCTTTTGGTGTTACTTTTGTAAATGTAATGGTTGCTTCTGGGTAGCTTTCAACACCAAAAAAGTCATCACTTTTTAAATGACCATCTAATTTGTCTTTGTAGTCTCCTTCTAAGTCTGTTGCACTAATAGTAGTCATATCTACTTTAAATTCTCCGCCAACTAAAGTCTCGTCGTTAAACTCAAGTACTCCTGAGGTTAAATTAATTGTTCCTTCGTGAGATCCGGCTACTTTATAGCCTTTCCACTCTACTTTACTTTCATCTACTTTAATCATTTTCTTTTCTTTTTTTATTGGATTTGTCAATACTGTTAATGCTATAATAGCAGTTGTTAATAGTTTCATTTGTATACGTTTTAAATTTGTTTAATTATTACGGTACAAAGATCCTACAAGACCTAAACAATAAAAATGAAGTAGTTTATAAAATGATATTAAACTAGTTTAACATTCTAGTTTTTGAGTACTAATTGACTTTTTATTTTACTTAAAAACTCTTTTGTTATACCTAGATAAGAAGCAATTAAATACTGTGGAATGCGCTGTTCTATTTTTGGGTAAGTTTCTCTAAAAAATACATATCTATCTTTAGCCGTCATGCTAAAATTTCTGATAATTCGTTTTTGCGATGCTACAAAAGCTCTTTCAATTATTTGTCTGAAAAACCGCTCCATTTTAGGGATTTTTTCAAAAATCTCTTCAATGGAATTTATATGGAATTGAATGGTTTCGGTATCTTCCAAACATTGTACATTAAAATCGGTTGGACTTTGTGTACTAAAACTCCCTAAATCTGATGTCCACCAATCTTCAATAGAAAACATAATAATATGTTCTTGACCTTCATCATCGACAAAAAACATTTTAGTACATCCTTTCGTAATAAAGCATTGCGCTTTACTAACATCGCCTTGTTGTAATATATATTGTCCTTTTAAATACTTACGATACACCAGTTTGCTAACCAAGAATTCGGCCTCTTCTTGGGTTAACGACACATAGTTTTTCATGTATTTTAAAAGTGGTTGAAAATTCATAGCATGACTTTAGGTAAAAATAAAAAAAGCATCCTAAAAATAGGATGCTCTTTCATTATAAATTTATACTATACTAAAGTACGTTGTCCATAATATCTTGAACAACTTCTGGATTTAATAACGTGCTCGTATCGCCTAGATTAGACGTATCTTTACTCGCTATTTTTCTTAAAATACGACGCATAATTTTTCCACTTCTTGTTTTTGGCAAGCCTTTTGTAAATTGAATTTTATCTAGTTTAGCAATAGGGCCAATTTGCTCGGTAATTAACTGATTAATTTCCTTTCGAAGGTTATCGTGGTTACGACTTTCGCCTGTTTCCTTTAAAATAACATAGCCATACAAGGCATTTCCTTTAATATCATGAGGGAATCCTACAATAGCACTTTCGGAAACTGCTGGATGCTCGTTAATAGCATCTTCAATTGGTGCTGTTCCTAAGTTATGTCCAGACACAATAACAACATCGTCTACACGACCTGTAATTCTATAATAACCAACCTCATCACGTAAAGCGCCATCTCCAGTAAAATACATATTTTCAAAGGCCGAGAAGTATGTATCTTTATATCTTTGATGATCTCCCCAAATGGTACGCGCCATTGATGGCCATGGGTATTTAATACATAATCGTCCATCGACTTGATTTCCTTTTATTTCCTCGCCATTTTCGTCCATTAAAGCTGGTTGTATACCAATAAATGGTAATGTTGCGTAGGTAGGTTTTGTTGGTGTTGCAAAAGGTATTGGTGAAATCATAATGCCTCCTGTTTCGGTTTGCCACCAGGTATCTACAATAGGAGCTTTTTTCTTACCTATATTATCATCGTACCAGTGCCAAGCTTCTTCATTTATAGGTTCACCTACGGTTCCTAAAACTTTTAATGAAGATAAGTCATATTTTTCTACATGATCCATTCCTTCTTTAGCTAGAGCTCTTATAGCTGTTGGCGCTGTGTAAAATTGATTTACTTGATGTTTATCTACAATTTCCCAAAAACGTCCAAAATCGGGGTAGCTTGGAACACCTTCGAACATTAGGGTTGTTGCGCCATTTAATAATGGCCCATAAACAATATAACTATGGCCAGTAATCCAGCCTATATCTGCCGTACACCAATACACATCATCTTCTCTATATTGAAAAACGTTTTTAAAAGTATAGGCTGTATAAACCATATATCCGCCACTGGAATGCACCATTCCTTTTGGTTTTCCTGTAGAGCCTGACGTATACAAAATAAATAACGGATCTTCTGCGTCCATAACCACTGGATCGCAATCATGATAAGCTTCATCCAATAAAGGTTGTAACCAATAGTCGCGACCTTCTTTCATTTTAATATTGCTATTTATTCGCTTTGCTACTAAAACACTTTCTATACTACTACAATCTTCTAAAGCTTCATCTACAATACTTTTAAGATCTATCGTTTTTGCACCTCTGTAAGAGCCATCTGAAGTAATGACCATTTTACATTCGCTATCATTAATTCTCGTGGCTAAAGCTGTTGATGAAAAACCAGCAAATACAACCGAATGAATAGCACCTATTCTGGCGCAAGCTAAAACTGAAATAGCTAACTCAGGAATCATAGGTAAATAAATACACACGCGATCACCTTTACCAATACCTTTTTCCTTTAGCACATTTGCAAATCTGCATACGCGATCGTGCAATTCTCTGTAAGATATATGTTGTGTCTCTTCATCTGGGTTATTAGGTTCGAAAATAATGGCAGTTTTATCGCCTCTTGTGTTTAGGTGTCTATCAATACAGTTTTCGGTAATGTTAAGTTGGGCACCTTCAAACCATTTAATTTCTGGTTTTGAAAAGTCCCATTGCAATACGTTATTCCATCGTTTACGCCATACAAAATGTTCTTCGGCAACTTCTTCCCAAAACACCTCTGGGTTCCTAACAGATTTTCTATAAACCTGATAATATTCTTCTAAATGTTTAATATGATAATTACTCATGATATTCTATTTATATTAAAAAATTAGTCCTTATGAATTCCTATTTGATTTGATTTGTAAACCGTTTGTATTTCTGTAATAATATCCGCATCATCTATTGTTGAAGGAACATTAAATGATAAATCATCTGCCATTTGACGTAACAATTTACGAAGAATTTTTCCCGATCGTGTTTTTGGTAATCGTTTTACCACTAACACTTCTTTAAACGATGCTACAGCACCAATTTCATGCCTTACGTCTTGAATAACTTCTGATGTAATTGTAGCTTCATTATCGGCATCTTGTGATTTTAAAACAATTAGCCCTAGTGGTTTTTGGCCTTTAATTTCGCAATGAATTCCAAACACAGCACATTCGGCCACATCCTTATGAGATGCTACCACCTCTTCCATTTCGGCTGTTGATAGTCTGTGTCCTGCAACATTAATAATATCGTCTACGCGACCTGTTATAAATACATAGCCATCTTCATCTTTATAACCACCATCACCTGAAAAATAATATCCTGGGAAACGTTTTAAATAACCTGCTTTAAAGCGTTCGGGATTCCCCCATAAATTCATTAATGTTCCTGGAGGCAAAGGCAGTTTAACAGCTACATAACCTTCAACACCTGCAGAGACTTCCTCACCATGCTCATCTAAAATAACAATATCATACCCGCAAACAGGCATGCCAGCAGAACCTGGTTTAACGTCTTGCAATTCTACACCAACCATATTAGCCAACATAGGCCATCCTGATTCGGTTTGCCACCAGTGATCGATAACAGGAACTTTTAAATGATTTTTTGTCCATGTTAAGGTGGCCACATCGCAGCGTTCTCCAGCTAAAAACTGATATTTAAGACAAGATAAATCATATTTATTGATAAAATCACCATCATGATCTTCCTTTTTTATAGCCCGAATAGCAGTTGGTGCCGTAAACATAACTTTTACTTGATGCTCGCTTATTACTCGCCAAAACGTAGAAGCGTCTGGTGTTTTAATAGGTTTTCCTTCAAAAAGAATGGTTGTATTTCTATTTAATAATGGGCCATACACAATATAACTATGTCCTACAACCCAACCTACATCGCTTGCTGCCCAAAATACATCGCCTTCGTCTACCCCATAAATATATTTCATAGAAAATTTTAATGCCGTAGCATAACCTCCCGTATCTCTAATAATTCCTTTGGGCTTTCCTGTTGTTCCTGATGTATATAAAATATAAGACGGGTGTGTTGCTTTTACCGGAACAGGATTTGCTGGTTTTGAATTGGATATTAGTTCCTGATAATCTATATCGTATGTTTTTTGCGTTCTTTCTACATCAATGCCTCTATCAAAAATAACTACCTGATTGGGTTTATGAGATGCTTGTTTTATAGCTTCGTCTACAAATGGCTTGTAAGGTATAATACGTTTAATTTCTATACCGCAAGTTGCCGTAATAATAGCCTTAGGTTTACAGTCGTCTATTCTTATAGCAAGTTCGTGAGGTGCAAATCCGCCAAAAACTACTGAGTGAATAGCGCCTATTCTAGCACAAGCTAACATGGCAAACAACGCTTGCGGAATCATAGGCATGTAAATAATAACGGTGTCGCCTTTTTCTATCCCTAGGTTTTTTAAACCGCCAGCTAATCGCGATACTTCTTCCTTTAATTCGTTATAAGTAATCGCTCGTTTGGTGTTTGTTACTGGTGAATCGTATATTATGGCATTGTCGTTTCCGTAACCATCATTTATATGCTTATCAATAGATAAGTAACTTAAGTTTAGTTCCCCATCTTCAAACCACTGATAATAATCGTTGGTATCTTTAGAGAGACAATTCTTTGGTAGTTTATACCAATCGAGTTGTTTGGCTTGCGATAACCAAAACGATTCTGGATTCTCTATACTGTTTTTATAAAATTCTAAATAATTCATAGTCTTGATTTATTAGAATTAAACAATCCAAACCAGTTGGGATTTAAAACCTTTAATTTGATTAACGCCCAAATAATTACAACAAAACACAACCCCATGACTATGGAGTTTAATGGACTTACAGATGTTTGACTTTCAAACTTAAAACGAAGATATAAAGAGCCTAGAGCATAAACAGCTATAAAAATATCTGATGCTAAGGGTCCAATACGGAATTTCATAATAAACTAACTTTAATTATACATAGGTTTAATTTGCACACAAACCATAATGTTAATTAAGTAAATCTAATACTTCCGAAATTATTTTCTTTATTGAAAACGGCTTAGTTAAATATTTATCTGCTCCTAGTTTTAGGCCTTTTTCAATATCTGAAGCTTTATGTTTTGCAGTTAAAAATACCACTTTTACTTGTGATAAACTGTCTTTTTTTTTGATAAATTCTAAGGTTTCATAACCATCTACCTTAGGCATCATAATATCCAATAATATAACATTAGGAATATTAGTTTCTAATATTTGTAATGCTTCTGTTCCATCTCTAGCAATAAACACTTCAAAGCCTTGCTTTTTAAAGGCGTACTCTAAGGTCATTACTATATTTGGCTCATCATCAACAATTAAAATTCTCCTATTCATACATTGGGGTTACAAGTTACTTAAATGGTAATTTAAAAACAAACTTTGCGCCATTTTTATAAGCTTTATCAACCCATATAATTCCATGGTGTTGCTCTATAATTTGCTTACAAATAGCCAATCCTAAACCGCTACCTTCTGGTTTTTTAGTATTTTGATTTTTAGATTGGTAAAACTTATCGAAAATAAAAGCAATATCTTCTGGAGGTATTCCATTTCCGTTATCTGTTACCGAAAACTCGATACTCTTATTTGCCATTTTGTAATCGATAGTAATAACACCATCTTTTTCTGGGCAAAACTTTATAGCATTAGACAGTAAATTTGTAACCACTTGCAGCAAACGGTCTTGATCAAATTCTAAAAATAGTTTATGCGGATTCTTATTGACTATTTTTACCGCTTTTTTATCGGCTAGGTGTTTCACCACTTGAATTGCTTTTTTTATAACCTTCTGAATGTCATTACTTTTAACATCGAGTGTCGTTTTTCCTTTTGATAGTTTTTCGAAATCTAAAATACTATTTATCAACCTTGACAACCTATCGCTATCCTGCAAGATATTACTTAAAAACTGTTCGCGCATCTGTTCTGGCATATCTTTATCGTCCAAAACTAATTCTGTTGATGCTCTAATGCCTGTAATTGGTGTTTTTAACTCATGAGCCACAGTATCTAGAAACTCATCCTTTTGCTGGTCTTTATTTAACAATTCCAAATTAGCTTCGCGTAATTGATTTGTTAAGCTAGTTAAAGCTGCCGATTTCTCACGAAGCATTTTATTTCTTGCTATGGTTTCTTTTGACTCTTCTAAAACCTTCAACACCTCTACTAAACTTACTTCTTCCTCTTTAACAACACTTGAAATTAGTATTTTTGCTGAAGCACTTCCTATGGTTCCCGTTAATAGCTTTTCAGAAAAATTAATTAATCTAGCATCGGCTATTTGGGTATCTTTTGGTAAATTATATTTCGTAAAAAACACTTTTAGGGCTCTATTTGCCTCTTTATCTCCTAAAAATTTTTCTAACACATTTTTAATATCGGATACATAAGCCTCACCTTTCCACACTAAGGCATTATCTTGTAATGAAGAATAGTTTTTACTATCTACAAACATTTCGGCATAATTTCGTTCTCTGTAATTACCACGATATACTAATGACAACATAAGATAAAATGCCAAGTTAAAGCTCAAACTCCAAAACATAGCATGTGCGTAAGGATTAAGAAAATTAATTCCAAATAGCTCATAAGGTTTTAAGTATTCTATCCCAAACAACCCGCTTTCAACAAAACTATTTGTACCCGATACAATGTTTATGGTAAATGGTAAAATTAAAGTATAAATGGTTATTAAAAACCCTATTACAATACCAACTATAGAGGCTCTTGCCGAGCCGCGATTCCAATACAATCCAAGGAAAAAGGAAGGCGCTAACTGAGCTACTATTACAAAAGAGACCAAGCCTATTGAAATTAAAGAACTCTCTATAGAAAAATTGTAATAAAAAACATAAGCTAAAATAATTATTAAGAAAATAGAAATGCGGCGAATATTCTTGATGTAGTAGGCGTTCTTTTCAGGGTGGTTTCTAATAAACTTATCTAAAAACCCATAAGGAATAATTAGGTTGTTACTTACCATTGTTGATAAGGCTAAGGTAGAAACAACCACCATAGAAATTATAGCAGAAAAACCACCTAAAAAAACTAACATGGCTAAAAACACATTGTCTTGACTTAGCGGTAATAATAATGTATAATATTCTGCATGAGCTACATCGCCTAACAACAACCTTCCGCCAAATGCAATAAATACGACAAACAAATTAAACAGTAATAAATATAAAGGGAACAACCAAATAGCTGTTTTTAAATGCTTTTCTCTTGTGTTTTCTATAACACTGATTTGAAATTGCCTAGGTAAAAGAAAAATAGCGAAAAAGGATAAGGCTATCATGAAAAACCAATTAAGACCACCCTCTAAATTAGGTATAGTGGTTAAGGTTTCAATATTATCTATTTCAGAAAATTTTGTTAGTATATCTTGTGGCCCATCAAATAACCAATAAGTCACATAAACTCCTATAATAAGAAAAAAGCTTATTTTGAAAATAGATTCCAACGCCACAGTAGTTACAATACCACGGTGTTTCTCAGAGGCATCGGTAGCTTGGGTTCCAAAGAATGTAGCAAAAATAGCTAATAAAAATGCGATGTAGAATGTTGAATCGTCCCATATACTTTTAGATACGTAACTGGTTTCATCTGCAATAACTTCAAAACTTCCAGATATTGCCTTTAATTGCAATGAAATGTAGGGCAAAATAGCTAAAAAGCAAACAATAGTAATTAAAGCGCCTAAAAACCTATTGTTACCATAACGTAGCGAAATAAAATCGGCAATCGATGAGATATTATGTTGCTTTGAAATACGTATTATCTTTCTTAAAACGACAACCCAAAGTGGCGCTGCAATTACGGGACCTAAGTAAATTGGCAAGAAATCTACACCAGAGTTAGCCGCAATACCTATACTTCCGTAATATGTCCATGCGGTACAATAAACAGCTAGGGATAAGGCATAAACATAAGGATTGTTTACCCATTTACTTTTTGTGTTTTTTTCCGTTTTAAAGGCTAAGAAAAACAAAAAGGCTAAATAAAAAACAATAATGGTTATTAGAATGTAATTACTCATAATGCTTTTTTAAAACGATATATGAAATTACAATTGATAATAACCAAATAGAAAAAATGGAGACATAAAAAATTGGGACCCCTAAAATGCTTCCATTTAAGTTAAACACAAAAATAAAAGGCAGATTAAACAGTAAGCATAATACAATTGATAATACTACTAATTTTTGTTCATGTCGTTTTTTCATACTTTAAAATGTGAGTATCTAAATTTAATAAAAAAACAGTGTTATGACTACCATAACACTGTTTTTACTAACTAAATTAACTTAAAATAAAAAGAATTAGTGGTGTGTTGCTTCACCTGCGCCACTTGGAATTCGTATATGCTCTACTATTTCCTGCACTTCTTGTGGTGGCGGTGGTGTTAATCTTGAAACAACTACAGAAACTACCACATTAACAATCATGGCTACAGTACCAAAACCTTCTGGAGAGGTACCAAACCACCATTCGCTTGACGGTCTTGGTTCAAAAACACCAATTAAACCTGTTTTATAACGTACCATATAAAATAACATTAATACAATACCTACAACCATTCCTGAAATGGCGCCTTGCTTATTCATGCGTTTATCAAAAATTCCGAGAATAATGGCTGGGAAGAAAGATGCTGCCGCCAAACCAAAGGCCAAAGCAACTACTGCCGCCACAAAACCAGGAGGATAAATCCCAAATAAACCAGCAATAATAATGGCTACCAAAATAGCTAATCTAGCTGCCCATAGTTCGCCTTTTTCTGAAATATCTGGTTTAAGTTGTTTTTTAATTAAATCGTGTGATATGGATGTTGAAATCACCAATAATAATCCCGCTGCTGTTGATAATGCTGCTGCTAAACCACCGGCAGCAACTAAAGCTATTACCCAATTAGGCAACTTAGCAATTTCTGGATTGGCAAGCACCATAATATCTCTATCTACATATAATTCATTCTCTGTGTTTGCATTTACATTTTTTAACACACGTTCGCCATGAGTTCCTCTACCATCTGAAAATAATGGATTTTTCCCCTCAATAGCACTTCCAGCAACATATTGAATTTTTCCATCACCATTTTTATCGCTCCAACCTATTAAGCCTGTATTTTCCCAATTTTTAAACCATTCTGGAACTTCAGTATATTTTGTGTTACTCACAGTATCGATTAAGTTAGTTCTGGCAAAAACAGAAATGGCTGGCGCTGTTGTATAAAGAATAGCTATTAAAAACAATGCATATCCTGCCGACTTTCTGGCGTCTTTAACCTTTGGTACTGTAAAAAACCTTACAATTACATGCGGCAATCCAGCTGTACCAACCATTAAGGCTAGTGTAATAGCAAATACATCCCAAGTAGATTTTGTGCCACTAGTGTATTCGTTAAATCCTAATTCTGTATGCAACGTATCTAATTTATCCAAGAGATACATGCCACCTTCTAGCTTACCTCCCATTCCTATTTGAGGGATTGGATTCCCTGTCATTTGCATTGAAATAAAAAAAGCTGGCACCATAAACGCAAATATTAACACACAATACTGCGCTACTTGCGTATAAGTGATTCCTTTCATTCCTCCTAAGAAAGCAAAAACCAACACTACAGCCATACCAATAACAACACCTGTATTAATATCTACTTGAAGGAATTGTGAAAACACAATACCAACTCCTCTCATTTGTCCAGCTACATAGGTAAATGACACAATTAAAGCACAGATGACAGCCACTGTTCTTGCGCCATTAGAATAATAACGATCTCCTATAAAATCTGGTACTGTAAATTTTCCGAATTTTCGTAAATACGGTGCTAATAATAGTGCTAAAAGCACATAACCACCTGTCCATCCCATAAGGTAAACAGAACCATCATAGCCTGCAAAAGAAATAATTCCCGCCATTGATATAAAAGACGCTGCGCTCATCCAATCGGCTGCAGTCGCCATTCCATTTGCTAAAGGAGAAACACCTCCACCAGCTACATAAAAATCTTTTGTAGAGCCTGCTCTAGCCCAAATAGCAATTCCAAAATAAAGGGCAAAAGTTACTCCTACTAATATCCAAGTCCACGTTTGTACACTCATAATTATTTGTTTTTTTGTTAAAGGCTACTCGTCGAAGCCGTATTTTTTATCTAATTTGTTCATAAGTCTTACGTAAACGAAAATGAGTATTACGAATACATAGATAGATCCTTGTTGTGCGAACCAAAAGCCTAGTTTAAACCCGCCTAGTCTAATATTATTTAAAGCATCTTTAAACAATATTCCTGCGCCATAGGAAACCACAAACCAAACACTTAACAATATGATTAAGTACTTTAAGTTTTCTTTCCAATACGCCGTTGCATGTTTTTGTTTATCTGTCATATCTGTTGTTTTTTTTATAAGTAAATCATTGCTTGAAGGGTTACAGAGCCTACATTAGAATCTCCAAATTTTTGATTTTTATATTCCAATGTTAGTTTTGAATTGTGACCACTGAAATATGCATTAGCTCCTATTCCTAAAACATCTCTATTATCATTAGCACCATCATAACTATTTGATGCAAAAGAAACATAAGGTTGAAATCTAGGTTTTGCCACATCTCCTGGTAACACATACCCTACGTGACCATAAATCATAGAGCCTGTTCCGTAGGCACTATATAAATAGTCTTCGCCATAATCGTTTGATTGAAATGTTGCGTACGCAGTAATGGCACTTCCGTTTTCCCCTAAAGAACTATCGTAAAAAGCATCAATTGCAAAAATGGATACATCCTCGCCTTTTAGTTCTGTTCCTTCCATTCTAACAGCGCCTTCTGGATGTAAAAAGAATCCTGCTCCAACATTAAATATGCGTTTTCCCCCTAAATAAGTTCCTACTTTATAGGGTAAAAAATTAGATTCTTCATCTAAGAAATGATAATCAAAATACCCCGCATAGCATTTACCGGCATCTTTAGAACCTAATAATTCTCGTCCGGCATAATATGTTGTATTTTCAGAAATATCTGGACTTCCATCGGCATTATAGGCTACTCTATTTTGAACATCTAAAGAGTTTGAAATAGCATCATTAATAGCCAATCGGTATTGCAGCTTTCCTATTTTTCCTTTGGCAAAAATACCCATGTGTCTCGCGAACTGGTCTGAAAGTCCAATTGTAGCCCATGATTGACGATTATTATCCATCGTCATCATATTTAACGTACTTTGATTGTTAAGTCGGGAAATACCATTAAAATAATGCAAACCACCACCAATGGAGTGATTTTTAGTGATGTTGTATTGTGCCCAAACATCGTGAAAGAAAAGTTGAGAATTGTCTCCTGTTCCTACAGCACTCATATTAGATGCGTTTAAGCTATTTAATCCAAAATGTGTTAAAATGAGAAACTTGTCGTTAATCTGCGCATACATTAAAACTCTTGCGCGACGTAAGTTAAAATTTAGTTTACTAGACTCTTCGGGAACATCGTCGCTATAGGATCCTTGAACCTGAGCCCAAGATAAGATACGAAAGTATTTTTTACCTTCTTCGTCAAATTTCACCTTAAATCCCCCATTATAATCTGGAGAACCTTGTGAAAACATAAACTGGCTGAAAAAAAAGATGCTTCCAGCCAGTAAATACAGTGTTTTTCTCATAAGTTTTAAAAGATTAGTTAATTAACATTATGGTTTTGTGTGCTTAGCTAATCTCTTAAAAACACTGTATTAACAAAAAATTAATATATCTTTTTGTTAATTATATATATCTAATCTTTGAAACGCTCCCATTTTATTAGCATAAACTTATCTCCAAGCTCTGTAACAAGCACTCCAGCTCCTGTTAAATTAGCTGCATCTGAGAAGTATTTAGCTAATTCCTGAGCGTTTAATATTTTATATGTAGGATGATAATCTGTTTTGTACGGTCTTTTAACGTTATACTTTTTTACCCAATTCATAATACTTACATGCGAGATTCCTAAAATGCGTTCAATCTCACGATACGTTAACCCTTCCAAATACAGCTGTAATGCTTTATTAACGTAATAGTCATCTATTTTTTTTCCTAGCTTATTTACTGTAAAAAAGTAACCACAACTTTTACATTTATAACGCTGCCTATTATTAACTATACCACTTTTAATATAAGCATCGGAACCACAATTAGGACAAAGATTTATTTTCATGTATAGTAATTTTGCATAAATATAGTAATTTAGCAACATTAAAATATAAATACGTTAATTTAATTGATAAAAAAGTGCAAACACCCTAAAAAAACAAGGGCAAAAATGCCAAAACATTAACAAATAGCTAATTTTAACCTATTATGCTAGAATTGGGATTAAAAAACGCCTCTTCCTCTTTAGTCAACATTCTTGAGTGAATAATAAATCGTAATCCTAAGGGAATTTCTAGAGAAAAACTAGCACCACGACCTTCGGTAATATCTATAGTTAAATGCGTATGTTTCCAATACTCAAATTGGTCGATATTCATATAAAAGCTAACACCCTCCAGTTCTCCTAATAACACATCACTCTCATCTAAATACATGTCGTCTTTCTCAAAAATCATTGGCGATGATCCATCGCAACATCCACCACTTTGATGAAAAATGAGTTCGCCATGTTTCTCTTTTAATTGTCTCACAACTTTTGCAGCTGCTTCTGTTATCGCTATTCTTTCCATATGTATAAATTTAATAAAAAAAGGCTGAACATAATTATTCAGCCTTGCTACTAATCAAACATTTTCTCTATTAAAAGAAACCTAACTTATTCTTATCATAAGAAATAAGCATATTTTTAGTCTGACGGTAGTGATCCATCATCATAAGATGGTTTTCTCTACCAAAACCAGATTTTTTATACCCTCCAAATGGTGCATGTGCTGGGTAAGCATGATAACAATTCACCCAAACACGTCCTGCTTTAATAGCTCTCGGAATTTGATATAATTGATGTGCATCGCGTGTCCAAACTCCTGCTCCAAGACCATATAATGTATCGTTAGCGATTTCTAAGGCTTCAGCTTCATCTTTAAATTTAGTTACACAAACAACTGGTCCGAAAATTTCTTCTTGGAAAACACGCATTTTATTATGCCCTTCTAAAATAGTCGGCTTTATATAGAACCCGTTTGCTAAATCGCCTTCTTTATTTGCTTCGCCACCACAAAGTACTTTAGCTCCTTCGTCTTTACCTATTTTAATATAAGATTGAATTTTCTCGTACTGATCGTTAGAGGCTTGCGCACCAACCTGAGTGTTTACACTATAAGGACTATCTTGAACAATAGCTTTGGTACGTGCTAAAACACGCTCCATAAATTTATCGTAAATATCTTCTTGCACTAAAATACGAGATGGACATGTACACACTTCACCTTGATTAAAAGCAAACAACACAGCACCTTCAATAGCCTTATCTAAATAAGCATCATCGGCATCCATAACACTGTTAAAGAATATGTTTGGCGACTTACCACCCAATTCCATAGTTACAGGGTTAAGGTTTTTTGATGCATATTGCATAATTAACTGTCCAGTTGTGGTTTCTCCGGTAAAAGCAACTTTATCTACCTTAGAGCTTGATGCTAAAGGCTTACCTGCTTCGGGACCAAAGCCATGTACAACATTAACAACACCAGGAGGAAAAACATCTGCAATTTTTTCCATTAATAAAGTAGCTGATGATGGTGTTTGCTCGGCTGGTTTTAACACCACACAATTACCTGTGGCTAAAGCTGGCGGCAATTTCCAAGACAACATTAATAATGGGAAATTCCATGGAATAATTTGTCCTACAACACCTAGTGGCTCTTTAATATTCATGGAAAGGGTGTTAGCATCTAACTCGGTTGCTGAGCCTTCTTCGGCACGAATACAAGACGCAAAATAACGCCAATGATCTACAGATAATGGCACATCGGCATTTAAGGTTTCTCTTATAGGTTTTCCGTTATCACAGGTTTCTACTAAAGCAAATTCTTCTAAATTAGCCTCTATAATATCGGCCACTTTATTTAACAAGGCTGCTCTTTCGGTAGCCGAAGTATTCCCCCAACTTTCTTTTGCAGCATTAGCTGCATCTAATGCTAGTTCAACATCTTCTTTTTGCGATCTTGGGTATTTTGCTATTAGACTATTGTCTATAGGTGATCTGTTTTCAAAATACTCGCCCCCTTTTGGAGCCACAAACTTCCCGTTAATAAAATTATCATAGGATGTTTTAAATTCTGGTTTAGAATAACTCATACTGTTTTATTTAATGATTATTTTTCTATGTATCAACATGTTAAACACTTTTAATCAAAAAATTAAATATTTTAACATTTCGCTAATTTTATCGCAACAAAACTAGCTTATTGATAATTTTTATAAAGTTATTTTATCAAATCCTAATAATCTTGAACATATTTATTAAATTGTTGAACATATCTATCACGTGTATTTTACACAACACCTTTTTTTGTAATATTGAATATGAGTCAACTTTTAAAACATCATAGAAGTCATAGAAAGCTAACCACTTTGGTTGAAAACCGCACGACTTATAATGCGGATTATGCCGAACTTAATATTTTTGAAACTCACGAATATGCAGAACAAGTTTCTTTAACCTTCGATTTTCCAGTTATAGCCAGTATGTTAACAGGAAAAAAAGTCATGCACATAGACGGCTTACCATCGTTTGAGTTTTTTCCAGGAGAATCTGTTGTTATGCCTACTAATAAAGAAATGGTGATAGACTTTCCTTTAGCAACAAAAGAAAGCCCTACACAATGTCTTGCTCTAGGAATAGACAGTAATAAAATAGACGAAGTGGTTGAAAAGTTTAATCATCAAGTCGCTATCGAACGTGAAAATAACACTTGGAAACTAGACAATAATGCTTCACATCTTATTAATAATGTAGATGTTAATCATTTAGTAGAACGTTTGGTGCACACATTTACCAATAATGCATCATCTAAAGATATCTTGTTGGATTTAATGATTCAAGAACTTATTGTACGCTTATTACAAACCAAAGCCAAAGCCTTTTTACTTAACGATACCGATGGTATTTTTAGCGACACGCGCATAGGCATGGTTATTAAATACATTAAGCAAAATTTAACCAACAAAGACATTACAGTTGATTTACTTGCTGAAAAAGCGTGTATGAGTACGTCTCACTTTCACAAGAAATTCAAAAATACTTTAGGCGTTTCTCCTATAGATTATATCAACTCTGAAAAGATTAAGTTTTCTAAAAAACTTATAAAGGAATCGAATGACTTACGAATGTCTGAAATTGCTTTTAAATCCGGTTTTAACAACACCAGTTACTTTAATAGGCAGTTTAAAAAAATGGAGTTAATGACACCACAACAGTTTAAAATGTCTATCTCAAAAATTTCTTAAGCTTATTTTTCTTATCCCAAGAAAAATAGAAATTGGAGTGCTTATCGGTTAATTTTAAATAAAGCTTTAAATTAAGATCTCATCAAAACTCTAAATAATTATATGAAAACTCCGCTTGTTTTTATTTAATTACCTAATAATCTCTTAACCAATCATTAATTTCTTAATATATTGTTAAAAATGATTTTTAATGTTTAAATTAGTCTTGTAAACCAATTCATGCAACATTATGAAACATTTTTTTGTAGTTCTCTTTAGTCTTTTACTACTTACGACTTGTAAAGAAACTAAAAAAGAACAACCCATTGAAGAAACTACTACAACTGAAATGACTACCGAACCGGAAGTTCCCGTAAACCCTTTAAAAGATGTCTATTGGGGAGACACCCATAACCACACGGGTAATTCCTTTGATGTCTTTTTATTCGGAACCCCAAACTCAACTCCCGAAATCGCTTATAGATTTGCTAAAGGAGAAGAAGTAGAAAGTCCTACTACAGGGAAACCATGGAAACTATCTAAGCCTTTAGACTTTCTTGTGGTTGCCGATCATGCCGAATTGATAGGCTCAATTCCTTTAATGTATGAAAACACGCCTGGTATTTCAGACACAAAAACAGGGAAAACCTTTTTAGCAATCGCACCTAACAAATCTGAGGAAAATATGCAAAAGCTATATGACATCCTTAATTATGCCGCTTTCGACCAGCCAAATGAAGCCAACTTAACGGCTAAAGATTTAGTTAATGATTTTGGAGGCGAAAAGGTTACAGAGGCCTGGACACGGTATATAGAAACTGCCGAAAAGCACAACGACCCGGGAAAATTCACCACCCTTATAGGATGGGAATGGACCTCAAACAATAGTGGTGCCAATCTTCACCGAGTTGTTTTTATGCCTCAGGGCGGCGACGTGGCCAAACAATTTTTGCCTTATAGCTCATTAGATAGCGACGACCCAGAAGATCTTTGGGCTTGGCTTGAAACCACAAGCCAACAAACGGGAGCCGAGTTTGTAGCTATCCCTCACAACCCCAATATTAGTCTGGGCTTAATGTTTGCCGAAACACGCTTAAACGGTGAACCTATAGATAAGGCTTATGCCGATGCCCGAATGAAATGGGAACGTTCCGTAGAGATTACACAAATTAAAGGCGATTCTGAAACTCACCCGGCTCTATCTCCTAATGACGAATTTGCAGATTTTGAAACTTACGACTTTGCTTTAACTCCTGATGGCAGGAGACCTGCCCCAACCAAAGCAGATTATGTGCGTTCTGGTTTAAAACGCGGATTAGAGTTAGAAAAAAAGATAGGAGCCAATCCATATAAAATCGGTTTTGTAGGTGGTACCGATTCCCACACAGGGATAACTGCTGTTGAAGAAACCAACTTTGGAGGAAAAGGTCAACATGATTCTGAACCTAAAAAGCGAGCACACCCCACAGGTATTGGCTCATCTAAAGGATGGGATATGGGCGCTGCAGGATGGGTTGGTGTTTGGGCCGAAAGCAACACCCGCCAAAGCCTGGTAGATGCCTTCCAACGTAAAGAAGTTTACGCAACTACAGGACCACGCATGACCTTACGTGTATTTGGCGGCTATAATTTTACCGAAAGTGATCTTAATGCTGAAATGGTTAAAACAGGTTACGATAAGGGGGTTCCTATGGGTGGCGATTTAAATAAAACTGAAAGTGGTACAGCTCCAGGATTTTTAATAGCCGCAATGAAAGATCCCGATGGTGCCAATCTGGATAGAGTTCAGGTGGTTAAAGGTTGGTTAAAAGCAGATGGTACTTCTGGTGAAAAAGTTTATGATGTTGCCTTATCAGATGGCAGAACAGATGGTAAAGTAAAAGTGGGGAACACTGTAGACCTTAAAACGGGAAAATATACCAATACCATTGGAGCTTCAGAATTAAAAGTGTTTTGGACAGATCCAGATTTCGACGCTAGTCAAAGTGCCTTCTATTATGTGAGAGTTTTAGAAATTCCAACACCTAGGTATTCTTTATACGATGCTATTGAATTAGGTATTGATGTAAAAGAAACCAATCATCCGGCTACCATTCAGGAAAGAATATACAGTTCTCCAATATGGTATAACCCAAATTAAACAAACTATTCTTTCATTATGAAAACAACAAAACTCATTCCTTTAGCGGCTCTTTTATTACTTTTTAACTGTAATAACACCAAAAAAGAACAGCCTTCAGAGGAAACAACTTCTACAGAAATGCCTACTGAACCGGAAGTTCCGGTAAATCCTGATAAAGATGTGTTTTTCGGGAATCTACATGTACACACTAGCTGGTCTTTTGATGGCTATATCAATGGTTCTGTAACAGGTCCCGATGATGCCTATCGCTGGGCACAAGGTGAAAGTATTCCAGGAGGAGGTGATGGCACACCACTTCAAATAAAAGTGCCTTTAGACTGGTATGTTGTAGCCGACCACTCGGAGTTCATGGGAGCATTGCCTTTAATGGCAGACTCTAGCAGCCCGGCAAGCAAACACCCACTTGCCGCAGATGTCACAGGAGACGATGCTAAAAAATCATTTGATGCCTATACCAAAATTCTGGATGACATTTCAAATGGAAGAAACGATAGCATTTTAGGAAATCTAGAACTGCAAAAAGATGTTTGGAATAAAATCATTGATATTACAGATAAGCATAATCACCCAGGAAAATTCACCACCTTCGCAGGTTATGAATGGACCTCCAATCCTAAATGGAGGAACTTGCACCGCATCGTTCTTTTTAAGGATACTAAACATGTGGCAGAGGTTCCGTTTTCAGCCATCGATTCAGATGTTCCTGAGAAATTATGGGCATGGATGGATAAACAACGTGCTCAAGGCAATGAACTGTTGGCCGTTCCTCATAACGGAAATGCCAGTGACGGTTTAATGTTTCCTGTTGAAGAATCTTATGGGGGCAGTAAGATAGGAAAGGCTTATTCTGAAACTCGCATGCGAAACGAGCCTGTTTATGAAATCACCCAAATTAAAGGGACTTCAGAAACTCACCCTGCTTTATCGCCTAATGATGAATTTGCCAATTTTGAACTTTGGGATTATACTTTGGCTTCAACAGCAACACCTCCAAAAAACAAAAAGGGAGGTTATATACGTGAAGCACTTATTCGCGGTATGCAATATGAAAAAGAAGATCAAGGAAATCCGTTTAAATATGGTTTCATAGGAGATTCCGACACCCATAATTCGGCATCGACTATAGAAGAAGACAATTACACTGGTAAATTCGGCTTTGAAAACGATCCAAAACACCGTTTGGATGGACCTCCGGGAGTTAGTGAGGCTGCAGCAGGGCAAGTAAGACAATTTAGTACTGGTGGTCTGGCTGCCGTTTGGGCAGTTTCAAATACTAGAGAAAAAATCTATGACGCCATAAAAAGGAAAGAAACCTATGCGACTTCCGGACCTCGGATGAAGGTACGTGTTTTTGCCGGTTATAGCTTCGATAAAAATATTTTAAACAGTGCAGACTGGGTACAAACAGCCTATAATAACGGTGTCCCTATGGGAGGTGATTTAAAAGCCTCTACTGGCAAAGCTCCATCATTAATTATTCAAGCTGTAAAGGAAGCCGACGGTGCTAATCTTGACCGCATACAAGTGATAAAAGGATGGGTTGATGAAGCTGGTGAAGCTCATGAAAAAATCTATAATGTAGCGCTTTCTGATAATAGAATTGTAGATGCCAAAGGAAATACAACTCCGGTTGGAAACACGGTTAATGCTGCTGAAGCGACTTATACTAACGATATCGGTGCTACCGAATTAAAAACGGTGTGGACCGATCCCGATTTTAATACTAGCTATCATGCCTTCTATTACGTAAGAGTTATTGAAATTCCAACACCTAGATGGAGCACCTACGATGCTAAAAAATTAGGAAGAGAACCGCGTAAGGATTTACCTGTTAGCATCCAAGAACGCGCCTGGAGTAGTCCAATATGGTATAACCCAAATTAAAATAAATGAAAAAATTACTTAAAGAGCCTTTACTGCACTTTTTTGTGCTGGGGGCTCTCCTTTTTGCTATATACAACCTGGTAAATAAAAGTACCGATGAAGAAGAAATTATTGTAGATAATGCCGATATAGAACATATGGCTGAACTATGGCGTATGCAGTGGCAACGACCACCAACCGCCGAAGAGTTAGAAGGTCTTATAGACAAATATATTAGTCAGGAAGTGCTCTACCGTGAAGCTTTAAAAATGAATCTTGACCATAACGACGAGATTGTTAAACGTAGGTTGGCCCAAAAAATGGAGTTTCTAGGTCAGGATTTAACGGGATTGGTTGCGCCGGCCTCCGAAGAAAATCTTAAGGCGTTTTTTAATAAACATAAAGATAAATATGCTACGCCATATAAATACAGCTTGTATCAAGTCGTCTTTACTTCTGATAATCATGCGAATCCTACAAAGAAAGCTAAAGCCGTTTTAAAGGATTTTAGCTCCACATCTCCGTTGGAAATGAAAACTCAAGGCGATCATTTTCCTTTGGATTTTGCTTTAACAGATACAGATGCTTTCTACTTAAACCGAGAATTTGGAGAACAGTTTACTAAGCAGTTAGAAACTTTAACTACAGGCCAATGGGTTGGCCCTGTGAGTTCAGGTTTCGGTAAGCACTTGGTATATATAGAATCTAAAACTGAGCCAACGACACCTGATTTCAAAGATGTAAAATCTGTTGTAAAACGGGATTACGAATATAAAATGGAACAGGAAAGTCAGGAAACCATATTAAAAACGCTTAAAAACAACTACAAAGTACGTATTAGCGCAGATAATATGAATACCATAACCTCGAACGAATTAGCACAAAATTGATAGTTATGAAACGTATGCTTACCTTATTTTTTTTAGTAGCTGTTGGTCTGTGCTCTGTAACTGTCAAAGCTCATGAAATCAGACCTGCTTACTTACAAATAGAACAACAGAGCGAAACAACGTATAACGTTTTGTGGAAAGTGCCGACTTCGGGAGATTTAGTGTTAAAAATTTATCCCGAATTTGAAGATGGATTCCAACTTCAAGAATCAGGTTTATCTAAACCTGTTAGTGGCGCCATGATTCATCAATATAGTTTAAATGGAAACAGATCTTTACAGGGCAGCCGTATTAAGATTCAAAACTTAAAAAAAACCATGGTCGATGTTCTGGTAACCATTAAATATTTAAATGGTGAAAAAACCACACTCATGCTTAAACCAGATAAACCTGAAACCCTACTATCAGGTAAAACCAGTAAATGGCAGGTGGTACAATCGTATACGGTTTTGGGAGTGGAACACATTTGGTTTGGTATTGACCACTTACTTTTTGTTTTGGCTTTAATCATCATCACAACAGGGTTTAAAAAAATAGTAAAAACCATTACCGCGTTCACCTTAGCGCATAGTATTACGTTAAGTTTGGCTGTTTTAGGATATGCAAACTTACCTGGCCCTCCGGTAGAAGCCGTGATTGCTTTAAGCATTGTTTTCCTGGCTTCCGAAATGATTAAATTACATCAAGGCAAACCCTCATTAACGGCTCAAAAACCATGGTTGGTAGCATTTTCTTTCGGACTTTTACATGGCTTTGGTTTTGCAGGTGCTTTAACCGATGTTGGATTACCGCAATCTGAAATCCCTTTGGCCTTAGCTTTTTTCAATATTGGTGTAGAATTGGGGCAAATTGTATTTGTTATTGCTGTTTCTGCAGTTTTATCTCTATTGGCATTCAAAAAAGACTGGCCGGTAGTTGCTAAAAAAGTACCAGCTTATGCCATTGGAAGTATAGCGGCTTTTTGGACGATTGAGCGGGTGGTTGGTTTTTTCTACAATTAAATTAATTGCATGACAAACCTGTTTTTATAAATCTTTCATTTATATTAATAGTAAAATTTCGAGTTTAAAAAACTATTTTTACAATATAGCTATTAACCTTAATCACATATTATGAAAAAAAGCTTAGTATTCTTATTACTTGTTAGTTGCTTTCATGCGTTCTCGCAAGACAAGCCTAACATTTTAGTTATCATGGTAGACGATGTCGCACCAAACTCTTTAAGCTGTTATAGCTTAGGCATGCAGTATCCAACTCCCAATATTGACAGAATTGCTAAAGAAGGGGTTTTATTTACCGATCATTATTCGCAACCTAGCTGTACTGCTGGTCGTGCTGCTTTTATTACGGGACAAAAACCTGTACGTACAGGACTAACCACAGTTGGACAACCAGGCAATCCATTAGGACTTAAAAAAGAAGATCCAACCCTAGCCGAGTTATTAAAACCATTAGGATATATGACTGGGCAATTTGGAAAGAATCACTTAGGCGATCGTAACGAACACTTACCTACAGTTCATGGATTTGATGAGTTTTTTGGAAACCTATACCACTTAAACGTATCGGAAGAAGAAGAACAGGCCGATTATCCTAAGAGTGAAGAATTTTACGAAAAATATGGGCCTCGTGGTATTATAGAGTCTTACGCTACGGACACTTATGACAGTACAGAAGACCCGCGTTTTGGCGTTATAGGCAAACAAAAAGTTACCGATATAGGTAAACTGACTTCTAAACGTATGGAAACGTTTGATGAAGAATTAGTCGCTAAGTCGAAAGACTTTATGAAACGTGCCAAAAAAGCTGACAAACCATTTTTTATCTGGCACGCTACCAGTCGCATGCATGTGTATACCCATCTAAAAGAAGAATCTAGAAATTTAGCTACACCTATTAGTACCGATATGGATCTATTTGGCTCTGGACTTATGGAACACGATGGTCATGTAGGCGAACTATTAGACTACCTTGAAGAGTTAGGCGTAGATGATAACACTATTGTAATTTACACAACAGATAACGGACCAGAACAAAGTACTTTCCCTCATGCTGGAGTAACCATGTTTAGAGGTGAAAAAATGACCACTTATGAAGGTGGTTTACGTTCGCCATTTATGGTACGTTGGCCAGAGCAAATACCTGCAGGTTTAATTAGGAATGGTATTTCGGCTCATGAAGATGTACTACCTACCATTATGGCTGCCGTAGGTAACAACCAAATTAAAGATGATCTAAAGAAAGGAAAGAAAGTTGGTGACATGAATTATAAAGTTTATATAGATGGCTTTAATAATTTAGATTATTGGACTGGCAAAACAGATAAATCTGCTAGAAATTATTTCTTCTACTACTACGAAAGTGGCTTAACCGCCATGCGTGTCGGGCCATGGAAAATGCACTTTGCTACCAAAGAGCGCTATTTTGATGATATGATATCGCATACTATGCCACAATTATTTAATCTCAGAAAAGATCCTTATGAAAAGTATGATGATATTACAGGATTCCATTTAATTATGGAAAAATCTTGGGTGATGCAGCCTGCCATTGGCTTATTAAACGAACACTTATCAACGTTTAAAGAATTTCCGCCACGTCAAGAAGCCGCTTCTTTAGATATTAATAAAGCTATTGAGTCTATATTAAAATCTGATACGCGTCAATAATTTAGAAAAAACTACAAAAAAAAGCTCCGAACGGGAGCTTTTTTTTTATTAAAAACACGACTTAATAGCGATAGCTTAACAAAGAAAAAATACTTAAGCAAATTACAGTGTAAAAAAAATCACTAAATTTAGCCTATAACATATATTAACCAATATTACACTATGAAACAATTTATTTTAAGTGTTATGGCGCTTCTTTCTATAGGAGCTACCTTAGCGCAAAACAAAGACAAACCCAACATTTTAATTATCTGGGGTGATGATGTAGGTATGTGGAACTTAAGTGCCTACCACCGTGGCATGATGGGAGGCTCTACACCTAACATAGATAAAATTGCCGATGAAGGTATGCTATTTATGGACCATTACGCACAACCCTCATGTACCGCCGGTCGCTCGGCTTTTATTACCGGGCAGTACCCTATTCGTGTTGGGCTTGCTACAGTAGGTTTACCAGGAGCACCACAAGGTATGAATGTTAAAGACCCAACATTAGCGACCTTATTAAAACCTATGGGGTATGCTACCGGACAATTTGGCAAAAACCATTTAGGCGACCGCGACGAGCATTTACCTACCAATCATGGTTTCGACGAGTTCTTCGGTATTTTGTATCACTTAAATGCAGGTGAATACACAGAGCTTTATGACTTCCCAAAAGACCCTGAAGTAGCTAAACAATTTGAGCAACGTGGGGTTATTCATTCCTGGGCACAATCAGACGGTAGTCAGAAAATAGAGGATAAAGGCGGCTTTGGTGCTGAGCGTCAAAAAACATTAGACTGGGAGGTTTTAAAAGAATCTAAACGTTTTATAACCGATGCCGTAAAAGATGATAAGCCATTTTTTGTTTGGCATAACTTAACCCGTATGCATATGCATACACACCTTTCTGAAAAATACGATGGGGTTACTGGTTATGGCTTGTATGCCGATGGTGTTAAGGAAATGGACGATATTGTTGGCGAGCTTTTAAATTTACTTGAAGAATTAGATGTTGACGACAATACCATTGTTATGTTCTCTACAGATAACGGTGCTTACTCTTTTGTATGGCCTGATGGTGGTAACCATCCGTTTCGTGGTGAAAAAGGTGTAGGTGGTTACGAGGGTGGCTTTAAAGTCCCAATGATGGTAAAATGGCCTGGCGTAATTCCTGAAGGAACAACTACCGGAGAATTTATGACTATGGAAGACTGGTTACCTACTATTATGTCTCAGTTAGGAGAGCCTGACCTTAAAGAAAAAATGCTTGACAGCTATAAAGCAGGGAAAAGAAGCTACGAAAAAATCCATTTAGATGGGTACGATCAAACCGATCTTATCACCCAAAAAGGACCAACTAAACGTAAAGAATTCTTCTATTTTACAGAAACCACTTTACATGGTGTTCGTTATGGAGACTACAAGTTTTTATTCAAAAAACAAGACAAATGGTTTAATGGTGTGCAACAAGATCTGGTAACTCCTATTGTTGTTAACCTAAAGTTAGATCCGTTTGAGCGCTTTATTGAAGCCAGAGGCTATAACGAGTGGCTGGAAGACCGTGCCTGGACATATGCGCCAGCATTTGGAAAAATAAGTCAGTTTATGCAATCTTTAAAAGATTATCCACCACGAATGAAAAGTATGGAGTTCGATATTGATGAAGAATTAAGAAAATTAACGCCAACCGCTAAAAACTAAATCTTATTATAAGATTTTTAATTTTAAAAGTCCAAGTAATACTTGGGCTTTTTTTATGCCTATATTTTATAAGCTAGTAAACACTCTACACGTTTTACTTTTACATTTTAACAGTCAAAGGTATATTGTATAAAAGTATTATTCTACGTACTCTTAAGACATACTACAGGACAATTTGGTAAAAACCACTTAGGTGACCTTAATTCACATTTACCAACAGTTCATGGTTTTGATGAATTTTTTTGGTAACCTATACCATTTAAACACACAGGAAGAATACCAATAAAAAGTACCCATAAGATCCAGAATTCTTTAAGAAATATGAAACGCGTGGTGTTTTACATACTTGGACGACCGACACAGATAATACAGTTGACCCTAGATTTGGAAATGTTGGCAAACAACGTATTGAAGAAACAGGACAACTTTCCAGAGAACGTATAGAAACTGTATATGAGGAGTTTATGGCTGCTTCTTTAGTTTTTATTAAAAGAGCACAAGATGAGGATAAGCCATATTTTGTTTGGTTTAACCCAAGTAAAAAGTTTCCAATTTTCTATAACGTCCATTTAGACCCTTTTGAAAGTTTTGATAACCTAACAGATCGTTCAGATATTGTATAAAAAAACAATTATATTCTTATAAAAAACTTCGAATAGATTATTTCTACTCGAAGTTTTTTATTAATTTGAATTTTCATTTTTTCATCAAAAAAAGAAATTACTCTAGTGACCTTTTTTAAGATATAAATACTCGTATGAAAAAAGCATCTACTTACGTCATTTGTTTAGCTATTACTATCCTCTTGATATCATGTAAAAATGACACTAAAAAGACTGCTATAAAAGTAGCGACCAAAAACCATCTACCTTCTTTTAACAATGTCCAATCTAGAGATAACATCATAGCTTTTGTTGAAAAAATAACAGATTCTACAAGTGATGAATATGTAGCTCCTAAAGACCGAATTGCGTGTTTTGATAACGATGGTACTTTGTGGGTGGAACAACCGCTACCCTCACAACTGTTTTTTGCTTTCGACAAAATTAAGGCTATGGCAAAAAATCACCCAGAATGGAAAACAGAAATGCCTTTTAAAGCTGTTATAGAAGATGATCTAGAAGCCATGAAAACGTTTCATTCTACCGATATTATTAAACTAGTAGGTACTGCTCATGCCTCGCAAAATATAGAAACGCTTACACAAGAGTTTCAAGACTGGGTACAAACAGCGCAACATCCTGTATTGAAAAAACCTTACACAGCATTGGTTTATCAACCCATGTTAGAATTATTAGATTACTTAAGAGCGCATCAGTTTAAAATTTATATTGTATCTGGTGGTAGCCAAGAATTTATGCGTGCTTGGGCTCCAAATGTCTATGGAATCCCAGAAGAGAATATCATTGGTACAACCTTTAAAACAAAAGTTGTTGGCGAAGGTGATTCTCTCTCAGTAGCACAAACTCCTGAATTTGAATTTTATGACGACCATGAAGGAAAAATCATTTCTATCAATAAATATATAGGTAAAAAACCCATTATGGTTGTAGGGAACTCTGATGGCGATTTAGAAATGATGGAATATAGTACCACCAATAATCCACTACCTCATTTTATGTTGTATATAAAGCATACCGATAGACAACGCGAATTTGATTACGCCAAAGGTGTTGCCGCTGGTGCCTTAATAAAAGGTGATAGTATTGCCAAAGCTAAAGGCTGGACTATAATTGATATGAAACAAGATTGGAATGTCGTTTTTCCACATCAAAATAATTAAGACGAATAACTTTGAAAAACATTAACACACCTAGCTTATTATTAGTAATAATTCTGTTATTACAACTATCTAACTGTAAAGATTCCTCTAAAAGTAAGGATGCAAAAATAGTTACTGTACCACCTAAAACCGGAAACATTTATTGTATCCCACCAGACCAGTTTGTAGGCAAACAATTTCTTGATAAAAAATGGCTTCATATTATAGACTCTATTCCTACTTCACAAGAAAAAAACAACGATTTTAATGGTATGGTGCATATTAAAGGCGGTACATTTTCTATGGGAGGCGATTTACCCGAAGGCTTTGAAAACATGCCTAATACTGCTTTAGCTCAACCAGATGAATTCCCTAAACATCCTGTAAAAGTTTCAAGCTTTTATATGGATGAACACGAAGTGACTATTGGCGAGTTCCTTGAATTTGTTAAAGCTACTAATTATAAAACCGTTGGAGAACACGATATTGACTGGGAAGAGTTAAAAAAACAAGTCGCCCCAGGCACACCAAAGCCGCATGATAGTATACTAAAAGCTGGAGCACTTGTGTTTCATTTTGTAGACAAATCGGTAAAAAAAGATAATTTAGCCAATTGGTGGACCTTTACTAAAGGAGCTAATTGGAAGCAACCGCAAGGAAAATCAATTAATTTGCAAGATTATCTAAACTATCCTGTAACGCAGGTTTCATGGTACGATGCTATGGCCTATGCTAAATGGGTTGGCAAACGGTTACCTACCGAAGCCGAATACGAATACGCTATGAGAGGCGGCGCACACAACACCATGTATCCTTGGGGAAATGATAAGGTGTCTAATTTAAAATACGGTAACTTTTTACAAGGTGATTTCCCCTATAGTAATACTGGTGAAGATGGATTTACAGAAGTAGCTCCTGTTAAATCGTTCCCTCCTAATGCGTATGGTTTATATGATATTGCTGGCAATGTTTGGGAATGGACTTACGACTGGTATGCTGCAGATTACTACCAGCAATTAAAAGATAAAAGCGAGGTAGCTATTAACCCTCTAGGTCCAGATAAAACATACGAAGTATATAACCAAAACGCCATTAATAAAGTGGTCCGTGGTGGTTCATTTTTATGTAACGACAGTTGGTGTTCGGGTTACAGAAATGCAAGAAGAATGCGTTTAAGCCCAGATTCTGGTATGCAACATGTTGGTTTTAGACTTGTTAGAGATGATTTAAATTAATCCTGGACAGTAATTGTCTTTTTAGCAGATTTTAACCAAGGAGACGTAAATGTAACAAGTATGTCTTCTTTTGATGCACCTGCTTTAATGTAAGCAATCATTCGTCCGTGGTAAACCCTGTGCTTATTATCGGTATAATCAGACATATCTGTATTATTACTAGCTTCTAGACCTAATAATGTGGCATCTCCTTTTATATGACACGTAACCTCATCATCTGAAATCATAACAGGAACACCATTTTCATCAACTACTTGAATAGTTATTTGAGCGACTCCATTAGTATTAATCTGTTTGTCTCCATTAACAATTTTAATGGCGTAAGGACGCTTTGAAGACTTAATAGCATCGTGACTAATTTCATTGCCTTGTAAATCCATACCAATAACTTCTAACGTCCCTTCCTGATAAGGAATATCCCAATATAAAATTCCTGTATCATTATTATTATTTTGTCGTTCTCCAACAATGGTATTATTTAAAACTAAAACAGCTTGAGGTGCATTTGTATAACAAACAACTCTAATTAATTGTTGGTTTTTATAGTTCCAAATAGGCCAAGCATCCATAGATGGTTTTTCATCCTTCACCTTATCTTTACTAGCATTAAGCTGTGACCAAACATCTTGTAGTTCGCCATCTCCCCCATTAAGCGGAGATACATAAGTTCCTAAATATGACATTGGCTTATTAGTCCATAATGCCTGACGGAAAAAACCTCTTGGCTTGATAAAACCTCCAAAATCTAATAAACCGGAATAAAACCCTCGTGATGGCCAGGATCCAGACTCGCCGAGATAATCTATTCCTGTCCATAAAAATTGACCAAATACAAAATCTCGTTCAATTACTGCGTTCCAGGCTTCTAATTCATGACGATTTTCACTGCCAAAAATAACGCGATTAGGATACAAAACATGATCGTGATCGTATAAGCTTTCTGTATAATTGTAACCCGTTATATCTAAAGTAAAAGGGTACTCTGTTTGATTAGACATAGCAACACCTGCTAAACCTGCTGTTACTGGTCTGGAAGTATCGTATGTTTTTACAACTTTCACCAAACGCTTTGCTATTTTACCTAGTCGCATAGCATCAGGAGCTTCTTTTTTATAACCTCCAAAAATGGGTTGTGTAAATCCTGTATCGGATCCACCATCTAAAACGGGATGTGAATAGGGATCGTTAGGATAATCTACTTCATTACCAATACTCCAAGCAAAAATAGAAGGATGATTTCTATCTCGTTTAACCATATTGGCTAAATCTTTTTCTGCCCATTCGTCAAAAAAATCATACGATCCTTGATAGCCTGGCGTGCCAACATTCCAACCTTCTATCCATTTTCGTTTAGGGTATTCCCACTCATCAAAAGCTTCATTTAAAACCAAAAGTCCTAACTCATCACATAACTCATACACATCTGGTGCTTGCGGATTATGACTCGTTCTTATTGCATTAACACCAATCTTTTTTAATTGTAGCAAGCGCCTTTTCCAAACCTCTTTGGGTACAGCAGCTCCAAGCACGCCTCCATCATGGTGTAAGCATACGCCTTTTACTTTCATTGAAGTACCGTTTAGGGCAAAGCCTGTATTAGAGTTAAATGTAAACTGACGAAACCCTGTTTTTGTATTTGATTCATCTATCAATTCACCTTCTTTAAGCACTTTTGTATTTAGTGTGTATAATTTAGGTGAGCTAATATGCCATAGTTCGGGCTTTTTAACATTTATAGTTGTTTTTAACGTATCTGACTGGTTTTCTTTTATGTTTAATTTTTCAGATTGTATTGCCACACGCTTTCCTTCTGGAGATAACAACTCGTTAACTATTGTTAGAGATGCTGCTGTGTTGGTTTGGTTTAATACGTCTACTTCTATATTTAAATTATAACCTTTTTTAAGCTTTTTTGGGTAAGCATAAACGCCCCATTGTGCTATATGAATAGGATTAGCATAAACCAACCACACATTTCTATATATTCCTGAGCCTGTATACCAACGGGAATCTGCCGATTTACTATGATCTACTTTTACAGCAACAATATTATCCTGACCATAGTTGATAAATGACGTTACATCGTACATAAATGAAATATAACCATTTGGTCTTTTGCCAACTGAATGTCCATTAATAAAAACCTCACTTCTATTATAAACACCTTCAAAATACAGATACACTTTTTCTCCTTTTCTGTTTGAAGGAATTGTAATGTGCTTTCTATACCATCCTATACCGCCTGGTAAATACCCTGTCGCACTTGCCAACGTTGGACTTAATTGTCCTTTAACAGACCAATCATGTGGCAGATTTACTGTTTTCCAATTACTATCATTTAAATCGGTGCTTTCTCCTTTTTCTACATTATCTAAAGAAAATTTCCAGCTGTGATTAATTGTTTCTGCTTTACCAAAATTTACTTGTGCTAATAAGTAAGAGGTATTAAAAAGTGATAATAAAAAAGAAAAAACTAAGGCTTTGAAAGGCATACTTAAAACTATTTTTTGGTCATTAAAAAAGCCCTGCTATTTATAAGGCAAGGCTTTAACGTATGTTTTTTTGGTTTATTTTAAAAACTCAAGCACATTGGCTTCTATTCGTTCTTGTATGTTTGAAACGTCGGCTTTTATGAAGGTTTCTCCAGTTATGTTTTCGTATAACTCTATGTAACGTTCGCTTACGCTTTCTATATAGTCATCGCTCATTTCTGGTAAAACTTGTCCTTCTAAACCTTGAAATCCGTTAGATATTAACCACTGACGTACAAATTCTTTTGAAAGCTGCTTTTGTGCTTCTCCTTTATCTTGACGTTCTTGATAGCCATCAGCATAAAAGTAACGTGACGAATCTGGTGTGTGAATTTCATCTATCAAGACTATTTTTCCATCTTTAGTTTTTCCAAACTCGTATTTGGTGTCCACTAAAATTAATCCTCGTTCGGCAGCAATCTCGGTGCCTCGTTGAAATAATTTTTTGGTGTAGTCTTCTAGGACGTTATAATCTTCTTCTGAAACAATACCACGTTTTAAAATATCTTCGCGTGAAATATCTTCATCATGATCGCCCATTTCAGCTTTGGTTGCTGGCGTAATAATAGGTTGTGGAAACTTATCGTTCTCTTTCATACCTTCTGGCATTGGCACACCACAAAGCAAACGCTTCCCTGCTTTATATTCTCTTGCAGCATGACCAGACATGTAGCCACGAATAACCATTTCTACTTTAAATGGTGTACATAAATGCCCAACTGCCACATTAGGGTCTGGGGTTGCGGTTAACCAGTTAGGCACAACATCTTCTGTGGCTTTCATCATTTTTGTTGCAATTTGATTAAGGATTTGTCCTTTATAAGGAATTCCTTTAGGCATAACAACATCAAAAGCACTTAATCTATCTGTAGCAATCATGACTAATTGCTCATCATTAATATTATAAACTTCACGTACTTTTCCTTTGTAAACACTTTTTTGTTCTGGAAAGTTAAAGTTAGTTTTTGTAATTGTATTACTCATTATTCTCTATTCTCTATACCTTTATAAGCTTCAATAATTTTTTTCACTAATTTATGACGAATCACATCTTTATCATCTAAAAATATAATACCAACACCTTTAACATCTTTAAGGACTAAAAGCGCTTCTTTTAAGCCCGAAATAGTACGACGCGGTAAATCTACTTGACCTGGATCGCCTGTTAGCATAAACTTAGCATTTTTACCCATACGGGTTAAAAACATTTTCATTTGGTTATGGGTGGTATTTTGACCTTCATCTAAAATAACAAAGGCATTATCTAACGTACGACCACGCATAAAAGCTAAAGGCGCAATTTGAATGGTTCCGTTTTCTATATAGTGGGTCAGTTTTTCGGCGGGAATCATATCGCGAAGCGCATCGTAAAGCGGTTGCATGTAGGGATCTAATTTTTCTTTTAAATCACCAGGTAAAAACCCTAAATTTTCGCCTGCTTCTACGGCTGGACGTGTTAAAATAATACGCTTAACTTCTTTGTTTTTTAAGGCTTGTACAGCTAGGGCTACACCAGTATAGGTTTTTCCTGTTCCTGCAGGACCTATAGCAAATACCATATCGTTTTTGCGCACACTCTCCACTAATTTGCGCTGATTAACGGTTTGCGCTTTAATTAATCGCCCATTTACACCGTGAACTATTACTTCGCCACTTTGTTTGCTGGTTTCGTAATCGTCTTTGCTTTGACTAGTAAGTACACGCTCGATAATATTTTCATCTAGCTTGTTGTACTTCATATAATGCTCCATGAGCATATTAAATCGCCTATCAAATTCTTCTAACAATTCTTCGTCACCATAGGCTTTTATTTTATTGCCTCTGGCTACAATTTTTAATTTTGGAAAGTATTGTTTTAAAAGTTCGATGTTGGTATTGTGCGCTCCAAAAAATTCTTTTGGAGATACCTCTTCAAGTTCGATAATGATTTCGTTCAAAAGCTAAGCGATTTAATTAATTTTTTCAGTTTAGTTTATTAGATTTGCCTTACAACAAAACTACGCATTTTTACGTTGTGTTAGGTTAAAAAAATATCAACAATCCACTTATGGCAATCATTACATTAACAACCGATTTTGGTGAGAAAGACCACTTTGCGGGTGCTATTAAAGGCGCTATCTATAGTGAGCTACCTGACGTGAGAATTGTTGATATCTCACATTCTATATCGCCTTTTAACATTGCAGAAGCTGCTTATATTATACAAAATGCCTTTAGCAGCTTTCCTAAAGGAACTATTCATATTATAGGTATTGATTCTGAGTTAAACCAAGAAAATAAGCATATTGCCATTAAACTAGACGACCATTATTTTATTTGTGCTAACAATGGTATTATGAGTATGATTTGTGCAGAAATTGCGCCAGAAAAGATTGTTGAGATTAATATTCACGATAAAATACAAAGTAGCTTTCCTGTGTTAGATGTTTTTGTTAAAGTGGCCTGCCATGTTGCTCGTGGCGGCACTTTAGAAGTTATAGGTAAGGCTATAAATACGATAAAACCTATTAAAAACCTGCACCCTTTTGTTAACGATGAAAAAACACAAATTATAGGAAGTGTTATTTATATTGATAATTATGGGAATGTGGTCACCAACATTAAAAAGTCGTTTTTTGAAAGTACTCAAAAAGGGCGTTCTTATGAAATTTTTGCCAGACACCACAAGTTTAAAAAAATCTTCACAAAATATAGCGATATTGTTAACTTTGATGTTCCGCCAGAAAAAAGGCAAGATGAAGGTCGTGGACTTGTTGTTTTTAATGCCTCTAATTATTTAGAAATTGCTGTTTACAAAAGTAATAGTGAAACTTCTGGCAGTGCCTCTACTTTAATGGGCTTAGGTTTAATGGATACCGTAACGGTTAACTTTTTAAAAGAATAAACATGTTTGTACGCATTGTAAAAATGGGATTTCAACCAGAAAAAATTAATGAGTTCCTCACTAATTTTGAAGACAATAAAGCCCACATTAGAGCGTTTGAAGGCTGTGAGTTTTTAGAATTATATCGCGATAAAGATAATCCTAATATATTTTTCACCTACAGTTATTGGAATACCGAAACCGATTTGGAAAATTACAGACAATCCGACTTATTTAAACGTATTTGGTCAAAAACCAAACCTTTATTTAACACAAAGCCAGAAGCTTGGAGTGTGGATAAATTACATAGCTTAAAATAATTCTCTATGATTGCCATTTTAAAAAAAGAAATTAACGCGTTTTTTGCCTCGCCAATTGCCTATCTTGTTATTGCCATTTTTCTTTTATTAAACGGATTATTTTTATGGCTATTTAAAGGTGAGTTTAATATTTTAAATAGTGGTTTTGCTAGCTTATCGCCGTTCTTTTTATTAGCGCCATGGATTTTAATTTTTCTTGTACCAGCTGTGACCATGCGAAGTTTTTCGGAAGAAAACAAACAAGGCACTTTAGAGCTTCTAGTAACAAAACCCATAAGTTTATTACAAATTGTTCTAGGTAAATTTTTTGGGAGTTTTTTATTAATTATAATAGCCTTAATACCTACTCTTTTATATGTTTATACAGTTTATCAGTTAGGGAACCCAATAGGTAATTTAGATTTAGGAAGTATTCTAGGCTCTTACATTGGTCTGCTATTTTTAGTTGCTGCCTATACCAGTATTGGTGTTTTTTCTTCGGCCATAACCAACAATCAAATTGTGGCTTTTATTTCAGCAGTTTTTTTATGCTTCTTATTTTACATTGGTTTTGAAGGTATTGCCGATATTACCTCTAGTAATTTTATTGAACAACTAGGCATTAGTTATCATTTTAAAAGTATTGGACGTGGGGTTATTGATACTAGAGATATTATTTATTTTATTTCAATAGTCCTGTTGTTTATTATGGCAACAGAAAGAAAGCTTAATAATAAAAAAACCAATACGTTAAACCTACGCTACATTATTATTGGATTGATAGTTATTTTAGGATTAAACTTGGTTGGACAATACGTTTATCAACGTTTTGATTTAACCCACGATAAACGCTACACCCTAAGCAAAGCTACAAAAGCCATTATTGATAAAGTTGACACTCCAATTATTGTTGACATTTTTCTAGAAAGCGATGAATTCCCTTCAGAGTTTAGACGCCTAAAAGCAGAAACGCAACAATTATTAGAAGAATTCTCGGCAAAAAACAAACAAATCAAATTTACGTTCATCAACCCTATTGAGGACGAAGCTAGTAGGCAACAAAACATTCAACAACTAACACAACGTGGTTTAACACCTATGCAACTTGCAGTTGAAGAAAATGGAAAAAGTAGTTACGAAGTTATTTTTCCTTGGGCACTAGCCAGTTACAAAGATACAACGGTAAAAATATCGTTATTAAAAAACAAACTAGGGGCTTCTCAAGAAGAACTTGTAAGTCATTCCATTCAACATCTTGAATATGCTTTTGCCGATGGTTTTAGTAAACTCATCAATCCTAAAAACAAAAAAGTTGCCATTTTAAAAGGAAACAATCAACTAGATAATAAATATATTTTTGATTTTGTAAAAACCATACGCGATTATTACTACATCGCACCTTTTACTTTAGATAGTGTTGCTACAAACCCAACAAAAACGTTAAACGATTTAAAAGCATACGATTTAATTGTTTCAGCAAAACCAACAGAAGCCTTTACTGAAAATGAGAAATTTGTATTAGATCAATACACCATGAATGGCGGTAAAAGTCTTTGGTTACTTGATGCCGTAGCTATGGATCAAGATAGTTTACAAAACAATACAGGAAAGGCCATTGCCATACCACGAGATGTAAACCTTACAGACTTCTTTTTTAAATATGGTGCTAGAGTAAACCCCGTTTTAATAAACGACCTCTACTCTGCTCCAATAACTTTGGCTGTTGGTGAAGGTAGCGAGGCTAGATTTCAATCATTTCCATGGTTTTATTCGCCTTTAGTAAATCCGCAAAGCAAACATCCTATTGTAAATAATTTAAATTTGGTAAAGTTTGATTATGCCAGCCAGATTGATACGCTAAAAAATAATAATGTTTCCAAAAGCATTCTATTACAAAGTTCTGTTTTAAGTAAAATAGATGGCGTTCCTCGTGAAATTAGTCTAGACATGACTACCCAAGATCCCGACCCTAAACAATATAAAAATCCGAATCAAAATTTAGCGGTGTTGTTAGAAGGCGAATTTCCTTCAGCATATTCCAACAGAATTAAACCTTTTTCACTAAACAACACAAAAGAAAAAAGCATACCTACCAAAATGATTCTTATTGCTGATGGCGATGTTATTAAAAATGATATTGGTAAAAATGGCCCTTTAGAATTAGGGTTTAATAGAAGTACAGGCCAACTATATGGTAATAAGGAATTTTTATTAAATGCTGTAAACTATCTGTTAGATGACAACGGACTTATAAACATTCGTTCTAAAGAAATATCTGTGGCATTTTTAGATCAAGAAAAAGTCGCCTCTAACAAAACCTTGTGGCAAGTTGTAAACATAGGCCTTCCCTTAATTTTACTAGGACTATTTGGTGTTGTATTTAATGCGATTAGGAAGCGAAAATACAGCTAACAAATGTTAATAAGTTTGTTTCTTATATTAGTTTCAAAGAAATATATTTGTAAATAGAAATGTTTACAACATAAAAACGCTTAGGAATTCATGAAATTTATTGTATCAAGTACTTACTTGCTTAAACAGTTACAAATTCTTGGTGGAGTTATTAATAACTCGAACACCTTACCTATACTAGATAATTTTTTATTTGAACTAGATAATAGTGCGCTTACCATCTCTGCTAGCGATTTAGAAACAACCATGTCTACAAAACTAGATGTAGAAAGTAACGACAGTGGTAGTGTTGCTGTACCAGCAAGATTGCTTCTAGATACTTTAAAGACATTTCCAGAGCAGCCACTTACCTTTGTAGTTGGTGATAATAATGCTATAGAAATTAGTTCAAACCATGGTAAATATGGCTTAGCTTATGCCGATGGAAACGAATTTCCAAAAGCTGTTACTTTAGAAGATCCAAATACTACTACTTTAGAAGGCGACGTATTAGCAACCGCTATTAGCAAAACTATTTTTGCCGCTGGTAACGACGATTTACGCCCCGTAATGAGTGGTGTATTCTTCCAATTTTCACAAGACAATTTAACGTTTGTAGCTACCGATGCTCATAAACTTGTAAAGTATACTAGAGAAGACCTTTCGGCAGACCAAGTAGCTGAGTTTATTATGCCTAAGAAACCATTAACACTACTTAAAAATGTGTTAGCTGGTAGCGAGGAAAATGTAACTATTGAGTATAATGAAAGTAATGCTAAATTTACTTTTGATAACACGGTTTTAGTTTGCCGCTTAATTGATGGTAAATATCCTAATTACGAAGCGGTTATTCCTAAAGAAAACCCTAATAAACTAAGTATTGACAGAACACAATTTTTAAACTCTGTTAAACGTGTTAGCATTTTCTCTAATAAAACCACACACCAAATACGTTTAAAAATTGCTGGTGCCGAATTAAACATTTCAGCTGAAGACATTGATTACAGTAACAAAGCAGAAGAGCGTTTAACTTGCGATTATCAAGGTGACGATATGCAAATAGGCTTTAACTCGCGTTTTCTTACAGAAATGTTAAACAACTTAACTAGCGATGACGTACAACTTGAAATGAGTTTACCTAATAGAGCAGGTATTTTAACTCCTGTAGATGGTTTAGATGAAGGCGAAAAAGTAACCATGCTTGTTATGCCTGTTATGCTTAATAGCTAAAAAAACACGTCAATATTATATATTAAAACCGTAACATTAAGTTACGGTTTTTTTGTGCATTATTTTTAACTTCTCAATTACTTAATATGAAAAACGCTCACTAAAAAAGTGAGCGTTTAAACAATTTCCCCTAATGTTTAATTAATAGCAACTTCGTTTAACCATCTGTGTTATCCATACTAATGTAACTCCCTTTATAACTTCCATTAATGATTTTACCATCGTTTCTTGTAAACTGAAAACTAAGCTCAATTTCATCAACAGCATATAAATCTAATGTAAAACTTCCTGTAGAAGCATTTAAGTTGGTATCTACATTATTTCTATCAAGTAATATATCTCCGTTCTCTAATTCTCCGTTAATGATTTGAGCGTTTACTGAAAATTCAAAATTTGATATATCTGAAAAACTATACGTTTGTTCTCCTAATGAACTTTGATTAATACGCATATTAAATACATTAATATTATTAAGTTGTGTACCGTTATCAATTGCATCAAAAACTTCTGCTTCAGACTTATTGATTAAACTTATAAAAGTGTTACCTCCAACTGAAGGTTCTACAATAACTGTATTAACAACATAGGTTTCATTATTTAATGTAATTACATTAGTGCCTTGTGGTTGTTGTGTGTTATCATCATCTGAAGAACAACTAAATACTGTTAAAGCAAGACAAAATAAGATTAAAAGTTTATTTATTTTTTTCATTTTAAAAATTACTGTTTTAAGATTTTTATAGTTTGATTTGATTGGTTAGTTTTTATGCTTAAAAAGTACATGCCTGTTGGTAAATTAGAAATGTTAATTTGAGATTGATTAGCAACTTCTAATACTTTTTGACCATTGATATTAAAAACTGTCACATATTTAATAGTTTCATTAGTCTTAATGTTTACAATATCTGTTGCTGGATTAGGATATAACTTTACTGAATTTGTAGTTAAAGAAACAGCATCAACTCCTAATGTAGAATTGTATTCATAAGCTCCTAAATCTATCGTAGTGTTAAAAAATCTTGTATTACCTGATAAATCTAAATCGCCAAATAAAGCCACGTCATAAAAGGCATTGTCTCCTTGATCTATGATGTAAGACGAACTTACTGTTGGTTTATAGTCGCTATCTAAATTTAAATTATCTGTTGCAGGATCTAAAGTCGTTACATTTGATACAGAAAAAGTACCGTAAGTACCAGCATTATTAGGTACGGCTGCAATGGCATTGCTTATAACAACATCATAATTAGTTTCCGCTCCGTTTGAAATATCTCTAGTTGCTGCAGTACCATTAACAGTATTCTGCCAAAAGATAGTATTATTAACATTTAGGTTTACACTACCATTACCTGATGCCGTAATAGAATTACCATAAGTACCATTATAATCATTATTAACAAACGTACTATTATTAATTACAACATCTAAAGTGCTTCCGTTATTCCAATCTGATCTGAAAATATGTAATGCTGAAAGATTGATATCGTTATCTGCTACTAAAACGTTTGCCCAACGTGTAAAAATATAGCCGTTTGTACTATCAGACTGCACATAAACCAATCCCATATTAACAATGGTATTATTTATAAACTTGGTGTTTTCAATAAGTAACCCTTGATTAAATTTTCTTATTTTAAGCAAATAACCATTAGAATAGTTATTTCTAAATACCGAATTTTTAATTTTTAAGTTATTAGCATTCAAATTATTTGGTATAAATATCACACCGTTTTCTTCTACTCCACCAGATTGTGAGGTGTCGTAAATATTTTCAAAAATAATACCATCAAAAGTGACGTTACTTGTTCTTAATTCAAATAAACGCTCTGCATTATCGCTTTTGTTCGATGAGAAATCTCCATCAATATCATCACCATTAATATCACCAGTAAAAATGGTTGCATTTGTAGTATGTATGGCTGTTAAATCTCTATCGGCTAAAGTCGTTTCGGTTCCTGCAAAACCTCCAATAATATCTACTTCGTTTGTACTAACAGCTATTGGCGTATTTTTATCCGCTAATGTATACGTTCCTTTTGCTACCCAAACAGCATCATTTAAATTTGTAAGCGCTAAAGCGTCTGTTACGTTTGTAAAAGCATCTGTCCATGAGCTACCATCATTGACACCAGTTGCATTTGCATCTACGTAGTACACTGTTGGTATACAATTTTCGCTATAACTTGTTTGATTATCTTTAGTCCAACCTGCCACATACAAACCACTGTTTGCTGGTGGTGAAAAGCCAGCATCTACTTGAATACAAGTTAAACTTGGATTACCATAAGCTTTCATCCAGTTTATATAGCTGTTATTACCATTAGCTATATTTAATTCGTTTAAAACACCGTTGTTATGACATTGTATGTCTGTGATTAGCGTATTGGCACTAATATCTAAAGTTTCAATTTGATTATCAGCACAATGTAAACGCGTTAAGGCTAAGTTATTACTAACATCTATAGTCGTTAAATTATTTGTGTAACAATCTAAACGTGTTAAATTAGTAAAGGCTTCAATACCTGTTAAATCTGCAATAGATAGACCATTGATAAGAAGCTCTGTTGTAGCTTGTGCCTCAGCCACTGTAATTTCAGTATCACCATTTAAATTGATACTATTATTGTTTACTAAATAACTTTTAAAATTGGCATCAGGAATGTTTACTATCTGGTTTAATGCAGCGCAATCTTCATTGTAAAATGCTGAGCTACCTTTTGTCCAACCTAGACTGTAAATTCCAGCATCTGCTGGTGGTGTAAAACCAGCATCTATTTGAATGCACGATAAACTATTACCATAGGCTTTCATCCAATTTATATTGCTGTTATTACCATTAGCAATATTTAACTCGCTTAAAACACCATTATTATGACATTGAATATCTGTAATTAATGTATTTGCACCAATATCTAAAGTTTCAATTTGATTAGCAGCACAGTGAAGACGCGTTAATGCTAAATTATTACTTACATCTAAAGCTGTTAAATTGTTACTGTAACAATCTAATCGTGTAATATTTACGAAAGCTTCTATACCTGTTAAATCTGAAATTGACAAACCATTAATTAATAATTCACCTGTGAAAGCTTGAGCTTCAGCAACAGAAATTTCACTATCGCTATTGGTATTAATTGATGCATTTCCTAGTAAATAAGTCTTAAAATTGGCATCAGGAATGTTTACATTTTGAGCAAAAATTGCAGACACTCCCAAACATAGGTAGGTTGTAAATAAGAGTAATGTTTTTTTCATTGTAGTTGAGATTTATTTTAATTTTCAACTACAAAACAACTACTACATATAAGGTTTTCAATTTGCTTTTTTCTGAATAGCTCTAATTTCTTTCTGAATGAAAAATTACATAAACGTTTCCTTAATTATTTCTAAAAATTGATCGCGTTTAGATTTTGAAATTGGAATGCGTTTTTGATTATTCATTAGTAAATAATCACCATCGTCTTTTACCAATTCGTCTACATATTTTAAGTTGATTAAATACGAACGATGACATTTAAAAAACATGGCATTGCTCTCTAATTGCTCCACAAAATGCTTCAACGGTTTGCAAATGATTTTTTGTTTACCATCTATAAGTTGTACGTTGGTGTACATACCATCGGCTTCAAAATATACAATATCGCTATGCGAAGCAAACATGATGCCTTTTGGGATTTCTAAAGCAATTTTATCTATCGACAGTTGTTTCAAGGAATCGCGCAATTTATTTAACTGATCGTTTAGATTATTAGCTTTTATAGTCTCTTCTGCTTTTAAAACGGCGCCTTTAAGCTCTGTAACATCAACTGGTTTTAACAAATAATCTACTGCAGAAAGTTTAAATGCTTCTATGGCATATTGATTATAAGCAGTTACAAAAATGATTTTAAAATCAATTTGATTTGGAAAATATTCTAAAATATCTAATCCTGATTGATTGGGCATTTCAATATCTAAAAACACGATATCTGGTTTTGACGTTTTAATCAAATCTACACCAGATGCTAAATCTTGCGCTTCTCCAATACTGGTTATACTCGTACAATGCTCTGCAATTAAGTTAGAGAGTAAATGTCTGGCGCGTTTTTCGTCGTCTATAATTATCGCTTTCATTTTCTTATTCTATTGGCATGGTTATAACCACTTTTGTACCTGAAGGTATTTGATTTTCATCCTGCAAATCTTCAATTGCAATGGTTATATCGCGTTTTAACTTGTTTTTGTATAGATGCACACGCTCCTCATTCGCTTTGGTGGCAAAAGGTTTGTGTTGTTGGTTTGGTCGTTTTAGTTTTTCGGATTGCGCCCTACCAATGCCGTTATCTTCAACTGTAATTTGCAATTTATTTTGCTGAATAATTTTTGCTTCAACGGTCAACTTTCTGTCTGTTGGTTTATGTAACAATCCGTGTTTTAAGGCATTTTCAACATACGGTTGAATGAATAATGAAGGTACTTTTATTTTATTGGTTTTAAGTAGATTATCGATTGTTATCTCATATTTTAATTCATCCTCAAAACGAACCTTTTCTAACTCTAAATAAAGCTTTAAGGCTTTTAACTCTTCTTCTAAAGTAATTTCGTTTTGCTGGCTGTATTCTAAATACATTCTAATCAAACGGCTAAACTTCACCAGATACGAACTCGCTAATTCTTTCTCATTAGAAATGATATAATCTTGAATAGAATTTAAAGCATTGAAAATAAAGTGCGGATTCATTTGAGAACGCAGATTTTCTAACCTCAAATTGGTAATTTTCTTATCGATTAATATTTTATCGATTTCAGCAATACGTTGTGCTTCTTTTTGTCTTAGTCGCCATCTAAAATACAACCAAATAAAACCTACTACAACCAATAAAACAAACGCATAAAACCAGTAGGTTTCCCAAAAGGGTTTATTGATGGTAAAAGTAATAGGACTTGCAAATTGTATGTCTTTACTGCTAATATTTTGACCTTGCAACTCAAACGTATATTTACCGCTAGACAGACTATTAAATACTACAAAATGTGTATTTAAAGGCACATCACGCCATGTGGTATCGATAGGTTTTATGCGGTATTTGTAACCAACGTGCTTGTTAGATTGAAAGCCATTAGAGTTAAAATCAAACCTTAAATTATTAAAATTATAGGGTAAATTATAATCGGTATTAACTACGGTATCTTCATCATTAATTTTTACAGATTCTATCCACACTTTAGAGGTTTTAAAGGCTTTAAAAAGTGTTTCGTCTTTAGGCATTAAATAAAATGAATTTGGGAAAGTTGCGACCAAATAATCTTGAAGAATGATAAATTTATCAACCGATAATGTTAAACCATCTTGCGTATTTAAACTCTTAATTTGATTGATTTTAGGTTGAAATCTATAAAAACCTTCATCTGTAGAAATCCATAGAAACTCACCATCAGATTTTAATGTATTTATCTGAACTTGTTTTGGTAGGACATCTTGTTTTGAAATCAATTGATTATCCTTAAAACAATACAAACCATTATGCTGTGTTGCTAACCATATTTCATTATTATTTTTTGCAATTGAATTAACTAAAATACTTTCATTTTCAAGTTTAATTTCCTTTGAATCAAAACTATTAACATCAAATTGATACAAACCATCTATAAAAGAAACAAAAAGTTTATTATTTAAAACTTCAGAGGTTTTTACTCTACTTTCTCTAATAATTTGTGTTGAATCTGAAGTGTACGGTTGGTTATAAATTATAGCTTCTTTATAACTACCATAAAAGAGATTTTTATTATTAACCTTTGAGAATGTTTTTGCAACAGAATACTTATTTTTTTCATCTTTTACATTAAAAGTGGTCAAATCTACACTGTAAGATTCTGATGCATTAATACTAACAACAACTCTGTTGTGTAAGGCATCAAAAAATAAATTACCAATAATCTTAGAGCCAGGTAATTTTAGGGTTTTAAAAACTTTATTATTACTATAAAACAGCAACTTACCATTATTTGTTCCAAGTAAAAATTTATTTTTATTTAATGCACATGCAGCTGTAACTTTATCTTTTGTATTCTCTAAATTAAGACGTCTTATATTTAGATTAGAAGACACAAAAACACCGTTATCCAATGTGGTAAACCAATAGTTTTTATTGAAATCTACTAATACATCAGTAACAGATTCGCTACTAAATAATTGCTCTTTAAAATTTAACTGATTTTTCTTTAGTTGAAATATAAATACACCCGAAGTTGTTAAAAACCAATAGTGATTATTTAACAATATTATATTATAAATAGTGACATCTTCAAGGCTTTTTGGGGTTTTAAGTTTAAAGACTCTATCTGCTTGAGTTCTGTAATAATAGAGTTGATTTTTACCTTGTTCTTTGAAATTTAAAAGCGCTGAATTTTTAAAAGCATACACCTTTGGTGACTGCATTCTGTTTTTTGAAGTCAGCTCTATTAGTAGTTTTAGTTTATCATCTCTGATTTGATACCAATTTTGCTTCTCTTTTGAAGGTTTATCGTCAGAGTCCATCTTAATTACATAGGATAGATCCTTAAAAGAACTCTCGCTAACAGACATACCATCAAAAAGTCTAGTCGTCTTTTTATCTTTTAAATTGATATCATAAATACCATCTACGGTAAACAATCGTATTGATGTACGTGTAATTTCAAAAGGTGATAATTGTCCTTTTACCAGCTCATTTGCATCGTAAAAAAGGTTTAGTCTATCGTTTTCAACATAAAATAGTTGTCCATAAAGATTAATACACCAAAGCCTTCCTTTTTCATCTAATTTTAATTGAAATAACGAGTTAACTCTTTGGTTTGGATTTGTAAACTTTTGATAGATTTTTCCATTATATCTGTACAAGCCTTTATCTGCTGCAAGCCAGATATAATGGTCGTTATCCTCTAAAATATCATAAAACTCTACATCTGGTAAATTAGATATTTTAGACATATCTTGCACCACAGGATTTTGAGCATCAATAGCATTTCCAAACCCCAATAAACTAAATAAAAGTATATATCTAATTATTAATTGCATAGCTTATAATTAGCAAACATAATATTTTAATTAACTAATCAAGCTTTGTTTTTTCTGTAAGCCGTCTTTTTTTTTCTAAATAAAAAAACGCCCATATTACTATGGGCGTTTTATTTACCTCGATAATAACTAACTAATAAAATTAAGAGATAAAGGATATTTAGGCATTTCGCCGTTATTAGTTTTAATAGCATTAATAATAGGAAAAACTATAGATATAAGTCCAATAACTATTAACCCTAAAATACCTACTCCTAATAAAAAAATAAGAGGAATACAGATTAATGAATAGATAATTAAACTTAACTGGAAGTTAACAATACGCTTACCATGCTCGTCCATAGCATAAACCGTTTCTTTTTGGGTTAACCACAAAATTAATGGTACTAATAACCCTCCAAAACCTGTTACACAAGTTAATAATTGCGTTAAATGTGTAATTGTTAAAAGTTGCCTATCTTCTCTCATCATGGTTGTTTTTTTGATTGATGTACTTATTTGACGTGCAAAAAGCAAAAATGTTACACCTCTAAACCTAAAAATTAGTGAGGAAGTTTATCGCAAAGTAAACCGTAAACAAATGTTCCTAAAACAGCTGAAACAAGTACAATTATAACAGGTAAAAAACCAGCGCCTAAAAGTACAAAAATGGGTCCAGGACATGCGCCTACTAATGCCCAGCCTAATCCAAATAAAATACCACCAACAATATAGCGTGTAAAGGACTTTTCTTTAGGTTGAATGTAAATATGTTGACCACTAAACGATTTAATATTAAATCGTTTAATAACATAAACAAAAAGCATTCCAAACGCTAAAGCCGTTCCTATAATACCATACATATGAAAAGATTCGAAACGAAACATCTCATAAATACGAAACCATGAAGCTGCTTCAGACTTATACATGATAATACCAAACACTACACCTACTAATAAATATACAAGTTGTTTCATCTTAAAAAATTAAAGGGTAAATTAAATGCACCATAATTAAGCCGCCAATAAAAAAGCCTATTACAGCAATTAAAGAAGGGAGTTGTAAATTACTTAAACCAGAAATAGCATGTCCAGATGTACAGCCACCAGCATAACGGGCTCCAAACCCAACTAAAAAACCTCCAACAATAAGTATTGCTATGGTTTTTGCATTTAAAGCCTCAAAAGAGAATAATTCTACAGGTAAGTAATGATTTTGGGAAGCTATTCCAAGATTATTTAAAGCCTCTAAAGTATGCGTACTTATTTGAGGCATATCATTTTCAAGAGACAAATAATGTGATGCTAAAAAACCACCTATAATAGCTCCTAAAATAACAATTAAGTTCCACAAATCGTTGCGCCAATTATATTTAAAAAACTGGCTAAACTTATTTCCTCCGCCTATGGCACACATGGTTCTTAAGTTAGACGACATGCCAAACTTTTTTCCTAACAATAGCAATAAGAGCATTGTAACGGCAATTAAAAAGCCCGATACATACCAAGGCCAAGGGCCATAAATAATTTCCATAATCTATTTTTAAGCAAAAATACAGCTAAAAATAGATTATGGAAAATTGAAGATTAATTACAGTCCTTCTTAACGCCTAATTTCTGAAGAATATCTTCCATTAAACACCATTTGGTAATTCCAGATTGTAAAAGGTTGGCGCCAACAAACACAGTAAACCATAGCCAGTTTTCATTGACATACATGCCTAATAAAACACTTATAATAACAAATGTTCCGGCTATTACTCTAATATATCTATTCATCATAATTAATTATTTTAGGTTAAATAAATTGTTCAACAGGGACAACAACAGCTCTAATGCCGTTTTCTTCTTCTATTGTTGTATTAAAAGCTTTAAGGTTTTTAAAAAGTAAATCGATGTTTTGTTGTTCTGCAAAAAAGAAAAACAATTCTGAATCTGCACCAAACTTCTGTCCAGCAAACCAGTTGCTTCCTAAATTAGAAGAACCTCCTAACTTAAACCCAGCAATATCAGACTCGTTAAAATCGTTAATATTAGACTGTTTAAACAACTGATAAATTGTTTCCTTGTATTCATCTACCAATGTTATAATTACTAATTTCATTTTACTTATGGTTTTTACGTTCTATCATGTAATACACTAAAGGCACAACTAATAAGGTTAATACAGTCGAAACGATAGTTCCGCCCATTAACGAAATAGCTAATCCTTGAAAGATCGGGTCAAATAAAATGACAAACGCACCAATGACTACAGTTCCTGCAGTTAGTAAAATTGGTGTTGTACGTACTGCACCTGCTTCTATGGCTGCTTGTTTTAATGGCACGCCTTCTTCTAATCTTAGGTTTATAAAGTCGATAAGTAATACTGAATTACGCACCATAATACCCGCCAAAGCAATCATACCAATAAACGACGTTGCTGTAAAAAATGCGCCCATTAACCAGTGCCCTAAAATGATACCAATTAATGATAATGGTATGGCAACCATCATAACCACAGGCGCTTTAAAGTTTTGGAACCAACCTACTATCAATATGTAGATTAAAATTATAGCACCTAAAAAGGCTATCCCTAAATCTCTAAATACTTCCAGAGTGATTTGCCACTCACCATCCCATTTTACGGTATAATCGTCTTCATATTCTGGTTGCCCCAAATACATTTCATTGATTTCGTAACCTTGTGGTAACGGAATTTCTTTTAGCTTCTCTTCCATTCCTAAAATGGCATACGCAGGACTTTCTAATTCACCAGCCATATCAGCCAACACATACACCACGCGTTTTTGATTTTTACGGTAAATACTTTTGGCGCTTGTGGTTTCCTTAATGTCAACTAGATCAGCAACAGGAACGAGGTTACCTTGTTTTGACTTCACTTTTAATTGTGAAATGTCCTGTATGGTTGATTTTTCCTTTTCATCTAAAGCCAACACCAAACCGATTTGATTTACTGCATCTTCATCATACAAAACGGTCAACGGTCTGTTGGATAATGCCATATTCATCGTGTAAGCAATTTGCTTCGGTGCGACACCGTAAAGCATTGCTTTTTCCTTGTCTATAGTAAATTGAAATTCTTTTTGATCAGCTTCTACCATCCAATCCACATCAACCACATCTTCTGTATTATTCAAAATATTTTGAACTTCGTTAGCAATCTCCATTTGCTTATCATAATCAGGACCATAAATCTCAGCCACTAAAGTTGATAATACTGGTGGACCTGGCGGAACTTCAACCACTTTCACATTGGCGTTGTATTTTGAAGCTATTTTTTGAATTTCAGGTCTTAACAACTTAGCAATATCGTGAGATTGCGCACTACGCTCACCTTTATCAACCAAATTCACTTGAATATCTGCCATATTACTTCCGCCACGTAAATCGTAATGACGTACTAATCCGTTAAAGGTAATTGGTGCCGAAGTCCCAATATAATTTTGATAGTTAACCACTTCTGGTCGCGTTGATAAGTATTGCGAAATTTCTTGAGCTACAACTGCGGTGCGCTCTAACGTGGTGCCTTCAGGCATATCAATAACTACCTGAAATTCGTTTTTGTTATCAAACGGTAACATTTTTACAACGACCGAATTGGTAAAGAACATTACCATTGTTCCCATCAACAACACGAATGTCAACCCTAAAAACAACCAACGTTTTGAAGAACTTTCAATTAATGGACGTTCTAGTTTTTCATAAAACTTGTAAATTTTAGTGTCCTCTAATGGTTTTTTAGGTTTCTCAGCTACACCTTTCTTGTCTTTTTCGCGTAAGAAAATATAACCTAAATACGGTGTAATGGTTAAGGCTACGAATAACGATAAAATCATCGCAATAGACGCTCCAATTGGCATTGGCGCCATATATGGGCCCATTAATCCAGACACAAATGCCATAGGCAATACCGATGCAATTACGGTAAAGGTTGCTAAAATAGTTGGATTACCTACTTCATTAATGGCATATAATGCGGCTTGTTTAAATGGCAAGCGTTTCATTTTAAAATGCCTATGCATATTTTCGGCAATAATAATGGAATCATCTACCACAATACCTGTTACAAATACTAATGCGAATAAGGTAATTCGGTTAAGCGTATAATCTAACATATAATAGCTTAACAGCGTTAATGCAAATGTAATTGGCACTGATAAAAATACGACCAATCCACCACGCCAACCCATGGCTAACATTACGACAAATGTTACCGCAATGATAGAACCAATTAGGTGTAATAATAATTCTGATACTTTATGTGATGCCGTTTCACCATAGTTTCTAGTGATTTCTACGTGAACATCATCAGGGATTAAGGTTTTACGTAAATGCTCGACTTTATCAATGATGACATCTGCAATTTTCATTGCATCGGCGCCTTTACGCTTAGCTACAGAAATAGTTACTGCTGGATATTCAGATTTGTAATCACTTGCTTTTTCGCTAGCTTGACCAAAACCAAGACTAACGTAATTTTGTGGTACTTCAGGACCATCAACAATTTTCGCAACTTGCTTTAAATAGATAGGCTGATTTTGCTGAACACCAACAACTAAATTTTCTACATCAGTTACCGATTCTAAAAACTTACCTGTGTTGACTACAAATTCGGTGTCATTTTTATCAAAAGTGCCGCTATTTAATTGTGCGTTATTGGCTTTAATCATTTCAGAAACTGATAAAAAGTCTAAGCCAGCACTTGCTAATTTGTCTTTATCTAAAACGACACGTATTTGACGTTCTCTTCCGCCTATTTTATTTGTGATGGCAACGTCATTCACTTTTTTAATTTCGGCTTCTAATTCTTGAGCCATCTGCCCTAATTGGAAATCGTCATAATTTTCACTCCACAACGTCAACCCTAACATTGGAACATCATCTATAGCACGTGTTTTTACTAGTGGAAACGTAACACCTTCTGGCATTTGATCCATATGCTTATTGATTTCATTGTATAATTTCACAAAAGAACGCTCGATATCTTCGCCCACATAAAACTGAACGATGACCATTCCTTGTTCTTTCATCGACGTAGAATACACATATTCCACACCTTTTATATTTGAAATTAATTGCTCTAAAGGCTTAATCACTCTAGATTCAACCTCGGTTGGACTTGCACCAGGATATCCCACAAAAATGTCTGCCATAGGCACATCAATTTGCGGCTCTTCTTCACGAGGAATTAAAAACGAGCTGTACACACCAACGACCATAAATACAATCATTAAAAGCACTGTAAGCTTCGATGTCATAAAGACTTTGGCAATTTTTCCTGCTAAACCTTCTTTCATTTTTTCTTGAATTTCTTGTTAATGCTTACAGATACTGCTTACTGCTTGCTTATTTTCGCACCGTTATATAATTTTCCTTCTGCAGAAACGATATAACTTTCATTGGCATTTAAACCAGATAATACTTCCACTTCATTTCCAAATGTTCTGCCTAAGCGCAACCAACGTAAAATGGCTGTATTACTTTGACTAACTGTGTAAACACCGCTTAACTGACCGTTGTTTACAATAGCATCTTTTGGTATTAAAACCATTGAAGTTTCAGCTTTTCTTTCTACTGGAAATTGTACCGTTGTGAACATTCCTGATAGAATTTTTGCATCGGTTTTATCTAATGCTATTTTTACTAAATATTGTCCGCCAGTTTGTGCTGCAGATGTACTTACTTCGGTAACTTTTCCAGAAATAGTTTGGCTAATAGATTTTACATTCACATCAACTTTTGTATCTTTTTTTATGTCTGCTATTTCGGTTTCTGGCACCATAGCAATTACTTCAAAATCGCCTGGCGCTTCAATGGAAATTAAAGGCTGACCTGGATTTGCCATATCACCTTTTTTTACATTTTTGCTTGTAATGACTCCGTTAAATGGCGCAGTAATATTGGTATAAGCAAATTGTGCGTTAATTTCATTTTTCATTTGTTTTGCAGCTTCAAGACCTGCTTTTGCCATCTCGTAATTGGCTGTCATATCATCCATTTCTTTTTGAGAGGCACTGTTTTGAGCAAATAGCGACTTAAAACGTTCGTAGTCTTTTTTAGCGTTGTTAAATGCTGCTGTAGCTTTTGTAATATTTGCGTTTACCTGTGCTTTTTGCGCTTGTAAATCGGCATTATTAATTGCTACTAACAATTGTCCTTTGCTTACTTTATCGCCAACATTTACAAGAACGTTATTGACGTAACCCATCATTCTAGTGCTTAGATTAGCACTATTTTCGGCTTGAATTTTTCCGCTAACCGCTAAAAACGGATTGTCGTTATCACCACTAACCTGTGCAACTTTTACAGGAATAGCTGGCCCGTTATCTGCAACGGCTTTTTTGTCTTCGCTACCACAACTTGTTAATAGTATGGCGACTGAAATGGATAAGATGGTATATAGTTTTTTCATTTTAATTGAGTTTACTTTTACTGGATACTGCTACTGCTTAACTGTCAACTAAATTCTATTCTTTAGTTAAAAAATTAACGTACGCTAAGGCGTAATTATATTCGAAAATGGTTTGATAGTATTCTAATTCTTTTTGGGCGTATTGCGTTTCTGCCATCAATAAATCTGACGTTTTTTCTAAACCTTCTTTAAATCGGTTAGTACGAATTCTTAATGATTCTTCTGATTGGTCTAAAGCTAGTTTTGAAAGCTTTAATTTATTTTCGGCATCAATAAGCATACGTTTTGCTTTGTTTAATTCTAACTTACTTTTTGAGACATATTGGTTGTATTCCAGTTTCGATTTTTCAAATTCGGCTTTACTTTTTTGTGCTTTTCCAAAACGCTTTGATCCTTGAAAAACATCCCAGCTTAATTGTGCGCCAATAACATAACCATTGGCTCCACCTTGAAATATTTGGTCGTCGTACAACTCATAACTTCCAAAAGCATTTAAGCGTGGCAGGAATGCCATTTTATCGGCTTGATTCATTGTTTCGTAGGCTTGAGTTGCCATTTGCATCGCTTTGATATCGCTACGATTTTCTGAAAGTGTTTTCACTTCCATAGTACTTGCTAATGTGGTTAAATCATCGCTAGGCTTGTAAACAACATAGGTATCGTCGCTCATTAAAAATGATAAGTAATTAGAAGCGTTTTGCACATTACTTTTGGCTTGTTGCAATTGGTTTTTCACTTCGGTAACCCGTACTTCTACATTAAGTACATCGGCACGTTGTAAATACCCTTGTTCAAAACTGTTATCGGCTAGTTTTTTGTTTTCATTGGCTGCTTCTAAAGCTTTTTCTAATACATCGACCGCTTTATATGCTAATTGTAGTTGCATATAGGCATTATCGACTTCAAACGCTAAAAAGTCTTCTGTACGTTGTGTTTGCAGAGACATGGCTTCCATTTTAGATTTTGCTGCTTTGCGTTGGTAAATGCCATCGACATTAATTAATGGTTGCTGTATTTCTAGTTTTGTAGCGAAGTTTTGTGTTTGATCGGGATCGTTTAGCAATGCTGGGTTAAAATCGGCTTGGGTTAAAATTTCTTGGTTCAGTTTGGAACCAAAGGCCATAAGCGGATTTGTAGTTGAAATTCCTGTATGACTTGCGGTGATATTAGGTAAAAACACGGCATTGGTTTGACGATAATCAGCTTTGGCTTGATTAAATTCTTCCTTAGAAATTTTAATAGACGTGTTATTATCTGATACTTTTGTTAGCACCTCTTCCTTTGATATAGGAACTACATCTTGAGCTCTTACAGAGAGTGTAAATACAAAAAGTAACAATAGTATATAAATGTATTTTTTCATCTTTTTTTATTTGTTTTACAAAGATACGCTAGAGAGTAACCTGAGTCAGTAACAAAAGTTACAAGTAAAAAGACACCTATAAAGTACTCATAAGTGCCTTTTACTAACTAACCTAAAATTAAAAACTGACAACCACATCAATTTACGTTTCTAGTTCCTCCATGTCCTCCAGCTACTATTATCATTATTTTTATGCTTAAATAAATGAACTTGAAAAACTGAATGATAGGATTCTTCATTTTAAACTTCTGATATCTTGATATTCTTTGAGTCATTACTATCTATATTATTTATTGTAAAATTATTCTGTTACGCATGAACTCCTACTCTGGAATTAACCACCAAAATGGCTTCATTTTAGCTTTATAAATAAATGCATAATGCAAGGCTAGTTTAAGCCAATGTCCTGCCAAACCTATCTCTCCAAAGGTTTTTCCTAATTTTCTGCCTTGTGTTTTAGGATACTTTTCGTAATCTGGCACAATAGGAAATGTTGTAATACTTACGCCGCTTCCTGTTGTCATTCCAAAACCTGCCGAAGCTATACAAGCTGCTCCCATATTTCCCATAGATCCTTTATGGGTTAGCGATTGTTTCCCACTTTTTATAGAGTCTATAATATTATCGGCTACTATTTTTGCTGTTATACCAGAAGGCATTCCTGTACGAGGTGGCGCTGGAGTGATGTCTGTTCCATTTTTACTTTTCCTAGGTTTTGAAATACTGTGTGGGGGAGCAAATGCAATACCAGGCGCAAAAATGTTTTTATATGTTGGATTTTGATAGGTCTCTGGCCAATCCTTTACAGACCATTCTTCGTAAGGTTTTGGTGTATAATCTGCATCGACAACCATAAACCCTTTAAAAAGTTTTTCGGTAATATCGTTTTCATTTTTATCATAAGCTTTAAAACCATGTCCAGAAAACGACGGTATCAACATAGCAAAATCGTATGTTTCTAATTTGTGTTCGCCGTCTAGGTTTTCATAATAAGCAATACCATCTTCAATTTTATTAACGCCTGCTCCTAAAATCCATTTTATATCGCGGTCTTCAAAAATCATTTCTATCATTTCATGAGATTTCATGGTTAAGCTTCCGTAACTTAAAAGCATACCATCCATACCAAAATCACCTAATTGGTATTCGTTTGAAATCCACGTCACTTCTGCCATATCGCGTACATTATGTCGACGTAATTCTTGCTCTACATTTAAAATATACTCGAAAGCAGCACCTTGACAAGTAGATTTTGCATGACCAGTTCCTATTAAAATTTTTGCTTTTTTACCTTTTTTCATTTCTTGGATTAAAGCATTTAATCCTTCCCAAGCATGATTTGCATGTGTATATGTACAGACTGAATATGCTTTATTTTTTCCAGGTGTTAATCCTTCTGTTGCTTCAAAGTTTAATTTTGGGCCTGTCGCATTTATTAAGTAATCGTATGTGATTTTTTCTTGTTGTCCTTTGTTATTTGAAGACACATATTCTACTAAAACAAAAGGGGTCTTTTCAGTTTTATCGCCTTCTGGATGAAATGAAACGGCCTTGGCTTGTTTGTAATTAATACCTTTCTTTTTGTATAATGGCGCCAAAGGAAACAATATTTTATCTGATTTCATTCTTCCTATTCCTACCCAAATATTTGATGGAATCCATTGGTAATTACTATTTGGGGATACCACAAGAACCTCATGCTCCTTTGGTAGTTTTCTACGTAAATGCGCTGCAGCTACGTGCCCCGAAATCCCTGCTCCTAAAATGACAGTTTTAGACATGTTTTTGTGTATTTAGTTAAAATTAGGGTGAAAAAACAAATCACAAAATGACAGATATCATTTTGAAAACTAAATTATTACACCTTATTAATCTTTTGATAAAGATGACACTTTTCAACCACTTAAAACGTAACTTATGTTACATAAAAAAAGCAGCTTAATTGCTGCTTTTTAGTTTCTATTCTCACTACAGAATAAATGTATTTGTTAGTTGTTTTTTTACAAAAAAGTTAGTGTTCTCCATAACCAACATTATCCATTTTACCTTTAAAAACACGGTATTGAATGGTAAAATATATAGCTACTAAAACAACAGCAATAATAAACCAATAAACTCCTACCGATAGCCCATAATAATCTGCAGCCACATTGTAAATAGTTAAATCTGGATTTATGGTATTTGTAGATGGTAGTACCTTTGGAAATATTGAAGCTACTGTAGAGGTTAATCCGCCAAATAAAAACAATGATGAAAACAAAAAGCCATAACCATCTTTTTTAAATACTTTTACGTTAAACAGTCCTAAAACGCCTATTATTGTTATTATGGGGAAAACCCATAACCAAGGGGTGTTTAAAAAATTATGAAACGGTTTAGGTTCTATAATATGCCAGATTAATAATGAAATAACAATTAGTCCTAACAACACAAAATTGAGATTAAAAACGATGCGTTTTAGTTTATTATTTAAATCTGAATTTGTTTTAAAAATAATCCAATTAGCACCGTGAATTGTTAAAGCCACAACACCTATTACACCCAACAAAAGGGTAAACCAATCTATAATGCCTAACTGCTCGGTTTGCGGACTAAATGTTGGGTTCCAAAGTGGTAAAAAGAAATAATGTGCTTCATGTGTAGATACGCCATTAACCACATTTCCTAAGTTGACGCCTCTGACGACGTTTCCTAGTGCTACTCCAAAAAACAAGGCTAATAACAAACTTGAAATACCAAAAGCCTTATCCCAGATAGTTTCCCACATTTTATTGTGTATTTGTCCTCGAAGTTCCAAACCGACAGCTCTAAAAATAAGCAACCATAAAATAATAATTAGTGGTAAATAAAATCCGCTAAATGAAGAAGCATATAACGTTGGAAAAGCAAAAAACAACACTCCTCCAGCTGCAATTAACCAGACTTCGTTAGCGTCCCAAAACGGACCAATAGCATTGGTTATGGCTTTTTTATCTTTTTCTTTTTTCGCAAAAAATAAATGAATAATACCAGCGCCAAAATCGTAACCATCTAAAATAACATAAATAGCGAGCATACTCATTAAAACGATATACCAAAATAATTCCATAATTAGTCTTGATTAAGTTGTGGTCCTTTATTAATAATTTTCCCTGCTAGCATTAAAAACAATAAGCCTAACAATAAATATAATCCTATAAAACCAAGTAAGGTAAATAGTGTATTACCCGAAGAAACTGTAGGAGAAGCGCCTTCTGTTGTACGTAATAAGTTGTAAACCAACCAAGGCTGTCTACCTAATTCTGCTGTGTACCATCCTGTTGTATTCGCTATATAAGGAAATGGCAACATAAACATTAATCCCCATAACATCCATTTTGTTTTGTATAGCTTTTTCCTAAATAACTGGATATTGGCTAATAACATAATTCCAATAAAAATGGTCCCTAAGCCAACCATAATATGGTATGCATAATATAATCCTGGAATATTTGTTGGGTAATCTTCTTCGTTAAACTCATTAAGCCCTTTTATTTGTGCATCCCATTTTTGATAGGTTAAAAAACTAAGCACATTTGGAACGGCTATTTTATTATCTAATTTCTTTTCTAACACATTTGGCTGACCTATAAGTACAATTTCTGAACCGCCATCTTCGGTTTCAAAAATTCCTTCCATTGCAGCAAAAGTTACAGGTTGGTGTTTTGCTACATTTTTTGCCGTCCAATCGCCCGTTGGAAACGCCACAAGAACACTAGATATTACCCCAAAAACAACACCTGTTTTAACAAAGAGTTTTCCAAACTCTGTATGCTTTTTATTTAAAAGATAAAACGCTCCTACTGCAGAAACCACGAATGACGATGTAATTATTGAAGCTAATTGGTTATGCAAATAAGATGGTAGTAACCAAGGATTAGAAAACAAAGCATTAAAATTATTAAGTACGAATTTTCCATTTTCTAAAATTTCATATCCTACAGGGTATTGCATCCATGAGTGAGTAGCAATTATTAAATAACCACTTGCCCAAGACCCTAAAAAAACTAAAAAGCCTGTTACAAAGTGTAATTTATGACCTAATAATTTTTCACCAAATAAAAAGAGCCCTAAAAAGGAGGATTCTAAAAAGAAGGAAAACATACCTTCCATAGCAAGTGTTTGACCTATGATGCCTCCTGTAAGTTCTGAAAATTTGGCCCAGTTGGTACCAAATTGAAACTCCATAGGAATTCCTGTAACAACTCCCATAGCAAAGTTAAGTGCAAAAATTTTCATCCAGAATTTTGCAGCATCGTTGTATTTATCAATTTTGGTTCTGAGAAATTTCCATTTAAAATAGACTATCATTAAAGATAATCCCATAGTTAATTGTGGAAATAAATAATGGAATGTGATAGTAAATGCAAACTGCATCCTATCGTAAAAAAGCATATCTTCCATAGTTGGTTTTTGTGTTCTTTAAAAATACAATGTAATTAGGTGTTTTATACTATTTTAACATAAAAAAAGGCTCTCAATATTGAGAGCCTTTTCTTTTTTAAAATTATGATTTTAAAACTTCGTTAAGTACTAAGTCTTTATCTAATTTCTTAGTACAGAAAAACCAATCTTCACATGTTAAATCTTCTGTGTTTGTCATTCGTTCTTCAGCTACGCCACAAGAACCTGCAGGAGAAACAATAACGTCTTTTCCTGGTTCCCAATCTGCCGGAGTTGCTACATTAAACTTATCTGATGTTTGCATGGCTATTAATGCTCTGTAAATTTCGTCGAAATTTCTTCCTAAGCTTAACGGGTAATAAATTATTGCTCTTACAATGCTTTCTGGATCTACAAAAAAGACAGCTCTTACGGCTTGTGTTTTATGTTCGCCTGGCTGTATCATACCATATTTCTTGGCAACCTCCATGGTAATATCTTCAATTAAAGGAAATTTAACTTCTACGTTTTCCATACCGTTAAATTTAATTTTATCCTTTATTGATCTAAGCCATGCTATATGACTATACAAACCATCTACCGATAAACCTACTAGTTTACAATTTGCTTTATTAAACTTTTCTTCTAAATGAGCAAAGGTCATAAACTCTGAGGTACAAACTGGTGTAAAATCTGCTGGATGACTAAATAAAATGGCCCATTCGCCTTTATAATCTGATGGGAAATTTATCTCACCTTGTGTCGTTACTGCTTTAAACTCTGGTGCTTTATCGCCAATTCTTGGCATTGAAAACACTTCTTTTTCTGTTGTTACTTCTGAATTATTCATAATATTTTTGTATTAAATTTATTTATATCAAATATAATTAGTTATAAGGTTTATCAATGCTACTTAAGTTACACAAGAGACTTTAAAAACGGCTTTTATTTTCGTGTATAACTAAAATTAGCACAAAAAGAACGATCATAAAATGATTTTAATCACGATAAAATAATTAATTACACTGTTCGTGACTTCCTGCTATAATGCTATTATAATCTTCTTGCGATAAGTATTGTGGTGTATACGTATCACCCGCATTTTCTATAACGCTAACAAAGCTTCTTAAATGGTTACGAGAGCCACATTGAAGCTTTTCGAAAACACGAATTAAATTGGTATTTGATGTGGCATTTATATAATCTTCTAAGTCTACAATATCTAAATCTTCTATTGTTGCTCCAATTTGAAGTGCATTTGCTTGGCTTATCGTTCCATCTATGATAAACTGGTTATAAAGATCTTGTAATATTTCATCTTCAAATTCTCCCATTGGTAAAATGGTGTATGCGACATTATATTGCGTTAAAAGGTTTTCTACGGCATTCATATGCATTTGTTCACTATCTTTAATGTTATCAAACTGGCTTATAGACCATTCATTATTTAAATATACATACGTATCTCTCGCTAGCTTTTCTTCTTCTAACATAAATAGCAGTGCATCTTTATCGGTTTCTGTTAGTGGTTGATTTGTGTTGAAGTTTCTCGAATTCGCATCGTCATCTGAGCTACATGCACTTAAAAATGACATTGATACTGTTATAATAAAGGCGGTAAGGATTGAAGTTATTCTTAGCTTTTTCATGGCGAGTTGTTTTTATATTTGTCCATGTTAAAGTTAGTATGTATTAGTCTTTTTTATTGTAACCTTTGTTACTTAATACTTTTTGCACATACCCTGTATAAAAGCTTTTACATATAAAAAAAGAGGAACGCTTGTAAGTCACTTCCTCTTTTCTTGTTTTTAAGTTTTTTAAATTATAACTAGTCTTTTTTCTTGATAATAAAAAAGAGCTCTTTGCCGTGTCTTGTATCGTGAGAATTATAAGCTTCTTCCATTAAAACAATATTAAAATACTTTTTAAAATATGTCATATAATCCTCTTTACAACCACCAAAAGGAGGTTTATCGATATTTAAAGGCACATTGAAAAGCAGCCCAACAACTTTGCCTTTAGCTTTTAAAAGTTCGTTAGATTTGGTAACGTATTGCTCTCTTAAAGTTGGATTTATAGCGCAAAAAAATGTTTGCTCTATAATTAAATCGAAAGTCATGTCTAATTCGAAAAAGTCTTTATTAATTAAATGTGAAGACGGAAACGATGGTATACGCTGTTTAATATTAGATAGCGCTGTTTTTGATAAATCTACCACATACACATTTTTAAAACCTTTAGCATGTAAATACTCGGCCTCGTAGGAGTTCCCTCCTCCAGGAATTAAAATATGTAACGCTTTATTGGTTAATTGATTTACATAAGTTTTTATTGGTGGCGACACCTCTCCTAAATCCCAACCTATGTCGTTATTCTTATATTTATCATCCCAAAAGGTTTTAGATAAATTCATTAATTCGATGTATTTATAACATTAATTATCTCATCTTTTTCCAACACACCCGACTGACGCCAAACTTGTTTTCCATTTTTAAACAATAGTAGTGTTGGTACGCCTCTTACTTGGTGTTTTGCAGCTAGCGCTTGGTTTTTATCAACATCTATTTTAATAATAGAAACGTTATCTCCCATGGTATCTTTTACCTGTTTTAAAATAGGACTCATCATTTTGCATGGGCCACACCACTCTGCAAAAAAGTCAACCAATACAGGTTTTTCTTGATTTATTATTTCTGAAAATTTACTCATAATACTTGTATTTATTTTGCAAAAGTAACACGCCAAATACCTCTAACCTCGTTAGCATCATAGCCTATGGCTTTATCGTTTGGATACAATTCATTAATTTTTGTTAATGTTGATTGTGCTAAAGTTTCATTAGGTTTTCCATGGCATTGTAAACACATGGTATTTGTAACAATAGGATAATATACCTGCACTTTATTGTCTAATTCCTTTACTAGAGGTTTAGGTTCTTCGTTACTTGCAACAACTTGTTTAAATGTTTTTATATAATCTAACTCTTCTTGACTAGCTTGATTATTTTGGTTTCTTGGTTTATCTGATACCCGTTTAATATTAGCGTTATGTACAACCGACATACTATCTGTTAATGGGTAGGCTTTTTCATTACAAAAAGCTAAGGCCTCTATGGTACCTTGTTTTTGAATGGTTCCCATTAGGTTTTTTCCTAATACTGCTTTTGTAGACAACGCATATTTTAATCCACGCTCGGCATAAGGAAGGTCTTCAAAATTAGTTTGTACTTGTTTTTTTTGCATGCCTTTTCCTTGCCCCTTTCTAGCGCCTTTTCCTTGGCCTTTATGTTCATTAAAGTGATCTTCAAACCATTCGGGTTGTTTTATATCAAAATCGTACATATAATCTGCTATTTGCTGTATGGTTTCTTCAGGAAAATGTTGTTTAGGCATAACTCCAAAACGTTTTACAGCGCCAAACATTTTTGCATCTTCTTCGTTAGGATTTTTTATCCATTCTTGCATGGCTTTAATAAATTCTTCTTTAGAAGTTTCACTATCAATATAATGTTTTTTTATGGCTACCATTGGAGGACCAATTCTATCTTCATGACTAGCCGAAGGACTATGACAGGTATAGCAATTCGTTTCCATAAGCTTTTTACCTGGATGACTTTGTGCCTTTAATTGCTTGTCTAAAGCAGACATTTTATTTTTTGTATCGTTTTTACAACTAAAAATGACCACCGATAAAAAAGCCAATATTATTATTTTTTTCATAATGTGTTATTTAGATAGTTTTCCTGTGGCACAACTTACAAAGGACTTTGCTTTTGCTGTTAAAGAATTAGCATCGTCTATTGAAGGATACCCTAAAGCTCTTAAGGTTTCTTTTACTAGTATTATATCTGCCGCTTTGTTGTAATTAAAAGTTACTTTACTTTCTTCTACATTAATACTTAAATTTGAAATAGTATTAATTTCAGATAGTTTGTTGGTTATGGTATTAGCACAACCACCACATTTTAAATTTTGAACGATTATTGCTGCTGTCATGTATTTACTTATTAGTTATATCTTAAAATACCGCCGTTAAGATCGTAAATTTTAGTAAAGCCCATTTTCGCTAGTTTATTTGCTGCTTTACGGCTTCTGTTTCCGCTTCTGCAATACACATAAACAGGCTTTCCCTTATCTAATTTAAGACATTCTTTGTTAAACGCTCCAGAGAAAAAATCTATATTTTTGGCTTTTTTTATGCAACCCGATTTAAACTCTCTTGGCGTTCTAACATCTATTAATTGTACTTTTTTATGCTCTATTTGTGCTTTAAATTCTTCTGAAGAAAGCCCAACTACAGACTTGCTATCTTGACTTTTAGATGAAAATAATGTTGATAAAAACGACATACTTTTATTATTAAATTTATACGAAGTATAAAATTAACTTATTAATCTTTATTTATTAGTAACCTATGTTACACTGCCTAAATTATAGACCAGTTATAGTGCTTTAAATACTTTTTTAAATAGCTTTGCACAGCAAAAAATATGGATTCTCTTACTCAAATTGTATTAGGTGCTGCTGTTGGCGAAGCTGTTTTAGGACGAAAAGTTGGCAACAAAGCCATGTTTTATGGAGCCATTGCTGGTACTATTCCAGATTTGGATGTTATAGCCTCTTATGTAACCGATACTGTTACCGCTTTAGAAATTCATCGTGGCTTTACACATTCTATTGTTTTTTCTATTGTATTTGCGCCTATTTTTGGGTGGATAATCTCAAAAGTTGAACTCCATAAAAGTATTAAAGACTGGACTTGGTTATTCTTTTGGGCGTTTATAACTCACCCATTACTAGATGCCCACACCACTTGGGGAACACAACTTTTTTGGCCGTTTGATTTACGTTTAGCCTACAAAAACATTTTTGTTATCGACCCACTATACACGTTGCCATTTTTGGTGTTTTTAATTTTAACTATGCTTCAAAACAGAACGAGTAAAAAACGGCGGTTGTTTAATACTTTAGGATTAACTGTAAGCTCTATTTACTTATTGATTAGTTTAGGGTTAAAATGGGGTGGATACACGCAATTTAAACAAGCCTTAAAAGATCAAAATATAGATTATATTGATATTGACACAAGACCATCGCCACTAAATACTATTCTATGGAATGCCAATGTAAATACTCAAGATGCATATTTACTAGCAAGCTATTCTTTTTTCGATTCTAAACCTATTCGTTTTACCTCCTACCCTAAAAATCATCATTTACTAGGCGAGTTACAAACGCATGAAAAGATGCAACGTATGATTACTATTTCGGAAGGTTGGTACACGATTTCAAAAAAAAATGGTGACCTATATTTTAACGACTTACGTTTTGGGTTGCTAAACCTAAAACCCCACTCTCAAGATTTTGTGTTTCAGTTTTTAATACAAGAAGATGCAATGGGACATGTTACCTTTATCGAGCAGCCTAGGAAACCAGGTGATGCCAAAGCCATGCTTAACGATTTATGGAAGAGAATTAAAGGAAATTAATCAGCATAACAAAGAGAGCTATGCTGATTAATTTTTTAAGTTACTTTTTAAGTGTTGTTGGACAGACTTCATCTGTTACAGAAATACCCGCTTTTTTTATAGCCGAAAATCCGCCCGCAACATCTATTAAATTATGAATACCACGACTTTTTAAAATGGAGGCTGCAATTACCGAGCGGTATCCACCAGCACAATGCACGTAAAAATCGTTGCTTTCTGGAAATTCGCTAAGGTGTTTGTTTAAAAAGTCTAATGGTGTTAAGTGTGCCGTTTCAATATGAGAACTTACATACTCACCTTCTTTTCTAACGTCAAAAATAGGAAGTTCATTATTAGATTCTAATCTGTTTTTAAATTCTTCGGCAGAAATGGATTCTATAGTATCAACTTCTTTACCGGCATTTTTCCATGCTTCAAAACCACCTTCTAAATATCCTAAGGTATTATCAAAACCAACACGCGATAAGCGCGTAACGGTTTCTTCTACACGATCGTCGTTGGCTACGATTAAAATAGGTTGTTTTACATCGGCAATTAAAGCACCAACCCATGGTGCAAAACCACCGTCTATACCTATAAAAATAGATCTTGGAATGTGTCCTTTTACAAATTCTGTTTGATGACGAACATCTAATACAATTGCGCCTGTTTCATTAGCAGCTACTTCAAAAGCTTCTGGTGATAATGCTTTTGAACCGCGTTCTAAGACCTCATCAATATCTTCGTAACCTTCTTTATTCATTTTAACATTAAGTGGAAAATACTCTGGTGGTGGTGCTAAACCATCTGTAACTTCTTTAATAAATTCTTCTTTAGACATATCGGCACGTAAAGCATAATTCATTTTCTTTTGGTTACCTAAAGTGTCTACCGTTTCTTTCATCATATTTTTGCCACAGGCCGATCCAGCTCCATGTGCAGGATAAACAATAACCTCGTCTGCTAAAGGCATAATTTTTTGACGTAAACTATCAAATAAATAGCCTGCTAAATCTTCTTGTGTTAACTCTTTTCCTTTTTGGGCCAAATCTGGGCGACCAACGTCTCCTAAAAACAACGTATCGCCACTAAAAATAGCATGGTCTTTACCATTTTCATCTTTTAAAAGGTAGGTTGTACTTTCCATAGTGTGTCCTGGTGTATGCAAGGCTATTATGGTTATATCTCCAAGTTTAAATTCTTGTTCGTCTTTGGCTATTACGGCATCAAAACTGGGGTTTGCATTAGGCCCGTAGACTATTGGCGCTCCTGTTTTCTTTGATAGGGTAACGTGACCACTAACAAAATCGGCGTGAAAATGAGTTTCAAAAATGTATTTTATACTCGCGTTGCTTTCTGAAGCTTTATTGATGTATGGTTGTACTTCGCGAAGTGGATCTATAATAGCCACCTCTCCTTTACTTTCTATATAATAAGCTCCTTGAGCTAAACATCCTGTATATATTTGTTCTATAATCATTGTCATTATTTTTTAGTGACTCAAAATTACTAATGTTTTTTTAGTTAATTAGTGACTTAAGTTACAATTATTTCTACGCTGAAATTTCTCTTATTAAGATATAAATTGCCATTAACATAACAAACCAACCAAAGCTTTTTTTAAGTTTTTTATTAGAAATATATTTGGAGAAATACCCCCCTAATAAAATGCCAATAATTGTAATGGCTGAAAAGGTTAATAAGAACACCCAATCTATTTCTAAGGTTTGTATATCACCTGTAAATCCTATTAATGAGTTGAAAGCTATAATAATTAATGAGGTACCTACGGCTTTTTTCATACTTAATCCGCCCCAAATAACTAATGCTGGCACATACAGAAAACCGCCTCCTGCTCCAATTAATCCTGTTACTAAACCTATAAACAATCCTTGTACAAAGGTTTTATAATAAGGTTGCGATGTTTGTTGATTTTCAGGTTCTAAGTTTTTCCGCCCTTTTATCATAGATATTGAAGCTAACAACATGACTAAAGAGAAAAAAACCATGATAGCCATTTCTTTAGTTAGAACAAAACCACCAAGAGAAAGTACCTCATCGGGTATATAAGGGACTAAAAACCGTCTAGACATGTAAACCGCTATGAACGATGGAAAAACAAATGTAAATCCCGTTTTAAAATCTACTTGTTTTTTTCGATGCTTTTGAATGACGCCAACTAAAGAAGAAGATCCTACTACAAAAAGGGAATACGCTGTAGCAACCACAGGATTGTAACCTAATAAGTAAACCAATAAAGGGACGGTTAATATAGAACCACCGCCACCTATTAAGCCTAACACTAAACCTATAACCAATGCGCCTAAATATCCTAAAATATCTTCCAAATCACTTATTTTGCTTCAAAGGTAATAGTGTTAAATTATATAAAGCGTAACAATGGTTACAGTTTTAGAACTTTAATACAGTTTCTTTGTAGCTCTATTATGTTTTGTTTTTCTAACGATTTAAGCAGTCTAGAAACAACAACTCTTGATGTATGTAAATCGTTTGCTATTTGTTGATGTGTTACCTCTACTAAGTCGTTACGGTTTACCATGGCTTTATCTTTAAGGTATTTGTATATACGCTCGTCCATTTTTAAAAAAGCAATGGTATCTACGGCTTCTAAAAGTTCGCTAATACGTTCATTATAACTTTCTAAAATAAAGTTTTGCCAAGATTGATATTTAGACATCCAAATAGACATGTATTTTACGGGAATCATGACCAAACTAGAATCTGTTTCTGCTATGGCTGTAATTTCACTTTTCTTTTGCCCTAAACAACAAGAAATAGTCATGGCACACGTATCGCCTACTTCTAAGAAATACAACAGTAGTTCTTCGCCTTCTTCATCTTCACGCATCACTTTTATAGCTCCTGAAACAATTAAAGGCATATATTTAATGTATTCGCCTACATCTAAAACTAACTGACCTTTTGCTACCTTTTTAAAAATACCAACCTGTGCCATTTCGTCGATAAGGTCACTTTCAAATATGTTTTTATAATTTTCTAAAAATGTTTCCATATTATGCATTGTCCTACAAATTGCAAAATACTACTTCTTAATTAATTTCCTGTACTCTATACAGAACAAAAACTAAGCACAAAACACTTAAACAACTATGTTTCAACCAGTCAAGTTGTTTTTTTAACATTAAATAAATAAAATAATTAATATTTTTTTATATCTTAATAGCATGATAGCACAAGATAAAACTGAAAACGAAGTTTTCTTACAAGAAACCTTAGCTTATTTAGAGAAGCGTGGCTTTAGTAACATTAAAGCTGATTTAGAAGGTTATGAAGCGCCTAAATCGTACCTTAAAAAAGGTAGCGATATTACAATTACACCAGATATAGTTGCCGAAAAGGCAGGTAGGAAACATTACTTTGAAATTAGTTTGAAATCTGAAAAACCTAAACTTTTAAAATCTAAATGGCGCTTTCTTGAAGTCTTAACTAGAATGAAAGATCATAGGTTTAAAATTGTTACTAGACGTGGACATTATAAATTCACTCAAGATATGTTAGATGACTTAAATTTAGATAAGAATCCTATTAAACTTTAAAACGTTTACTTTATAAAAACAAAAAAATCAATCTTGTTTAAGATTGATTTTTTTGTTTAATAAGGTTATTATTAAAGGCTATTTCTTATAAAACTTTGCATAATTCCTGTAAGCCAAGATGGCTAACACAGCTACAACTGCACAAGCTATTCCAATAAATTTCAAACTTATTATTTGATCGCCACTAGCATAAGAATGTAATCCCGCTAAATAAAAATTAACGCCAAAATACGTCATCATGATACTAGCAAATGCTATTATTGATGCTAGGTTAAACCCAAATCTACTGCGTAATCCTGGCACCAAACGCATGTGAATTACAAAGGCATAAACCATAATACTAATTAAAGCCCAAGTTTCTTTAGGGTCCCAACCCCAATAACGCCCCCAACTTTCGTTAGCCCACATACCACCTAAAAAGTTTCCTATGGTTAACATGACAAGACCTACGGTTAATGCCATTTCATTTATAATGGTTAACTCTTGGATATTGAGTTTCATTTTCTTCTTATTGTCTTTTGTTGTAAAAATCATTAATAATAATGATACAACACCTAAAATCATACCCAATGTAAATGGTCCATAACTTGCTACAATAACCGCTACATGAATCATTAACCAATAGCTATCTAATACAGGTTGTAAATTTGCAATGGAAGGATCCATCCAATTCCAATGGGCTATCATTAAAATCATTGAGGTTACAAAAGCTGTAGATGCTATGGTTAAGTTACTTTTTCTACCAAATATTAATCCAAATAGCATAGTTGCCCAAGCGACATAAATCATAGATTCGTATGCATCGCTCCATGGGGCATGACCAGAAACGTACCACCTTGCTATTAAACCAACAGTATGTAATACAAAAAGTAAAAGAATAATCCCTGTAAATACATTAACTATTACTGGTAATACTTTACTCTTATCATTAAAAATTTGTATGATAATAAGTATAAACATTAAAGTAGCAGCGTACATATACCAACTAAATAAGTTTTTAAAAATATCGTACTTATTGTAAAGTATTTCAGTATTTATCTTTTTATCAGACAACATAACCTCGCTACCATATTTATGTTGTGTTTTTTTAAAGGCTTCTAGCAATTCTTCGGCTTTTTTAAAGTCTTTTGTTTGCTTGGCTTTGTTAAGTGTAAAAAGATAAGCGCTAAATCCGCTATTAATAAAGTTTCCGTATAACGAATCGTTTACTTGTTCTTGATAGCCGTCTCTCCTATATTCTGTTGGAGAGATCCATTTATTGTTTTCGTTATTTGGAAGCGGGAATATTCTTAAAGCGTAACCTTCTATAGTATTATATAATAGATTTACTTTTTGATCGGCGTCTTTAAGTTCTTTTTGATACCCATTAGGTATTGGCGCTTTATATGCTTCTTCTAAATAAGACGCTAATTTATAATCCCCCTTATCACTAAAAAAATCAACTAAAGACACATAATCTTGCTCTTTCGGTACGCCTATTAACTGCTTTAAAGAATCTGACTTTTTAGGCTTTAAATAAATTATGGGCACATTGTACCATAACATAGGACTTTCGTGAATAGATAAAAATACCTGATTAGCATCCAAATCGTTGTAAGTATTGTGTTTACTTAATTTACGAAGCATTTCAGAAGCAAATGTATTTACAGGCATCATTCTTCCTCCTGCATCTTGTATCACCAAATGTGCGAACTTATCGGCATGTTCTTTAGGTGTGATATTGGCATGGATTATAGAATCTATTTCTGCTTTTGTTGGCTGATTGTGAATATGGTTTGTTTGTGTTGCCTCGGTTTGTGCAAACGATGTTGCAAAAAACAACAAGGTTATTACTGATAAAGCATTCTTTTTGTTTTTAACTTTTTTAAGCAATCGTTTTAATTCTCCAAAACGTGTATTCTTATCAAATAAAATAGCCAACAGCCCTAAATACAACAAAGCGTATCCTATATATGTAATCCAAGTTCCCCAAAAATCGTGATTTACAGAAAGTCTTGTGCCTTTTTCATCGGGGTCGAAACTAGCTTGAAAAAAGCGATAACCACGATGGTCTAAAATATGATTCATAAAAATTCGATAGTCAAAATCACCTTCTTGTTGGTCTAATACAGTTACTTCACTTGCAAATGAAGAATAGCTGTTTTCGGTACCAGGGTAACGCTCTGCAATAAAGTCGTTTAGCTTAATACTAAACGGTAACTCTCTTGTTTTAGAGCCATATTTAACAGCAATATCTAACCCTGCAATGCTTACTTGTTCAAAAGGATTGCTATGGCCTTGTCCGCCTAGTAGGTGAACTTGTTTTGTTTCGCCTTCAGAGGTGATTTTTAATACTACACCGTCTTCATCACCTTTCAGTAGTCTAGATTTTTTAACAGCTTCAAATTGTCCTTTAACCACAGGCTTAGGAAACACCATTTGCATATCGCCAATAATGTACCGCGAACGTAATATGAGAGGCTGAATGGAGTCTTTTACTAACGTTCCTGTTGTCATGGTAGCCATAGTCATATACTCGCCATCAAAAGGAGATTCTATACTTAACTTGCCATCTTGATTGGTGATATTAACGGCTCCTTCAATAGGCTTGTTTAATGTAAAAATAACATTGTGTATAAGTTGCTCCTTACCGCTTTGCAGAAAATGATTATGAGGCGCTCCGCCACCTGCCTCTACTATTTTCAAGTATTCTTCGCCGTCTTCCGAAGGTACTACATCTAGTTCTGCTCCCTGTATAAATCGTTCTAATTCAAAAGTAACAGGTTGGTTATTATAAACGGCTGTTTCTTTAAAATCGTTTTCTAATCTATATGAAAAATCAACAGGCCATTCTCTAGGTAACCGCTGCGCAACACCATTTATTTCATAATCACCATCTATGTATGCTGTAATGTAAGTTTCTCTTGACAAGAACGTGTTTTCGGTAGCGCCTTCTCGAATTCCCATCATGCCTTCAAAACCTATGTATCGCGTAACGCCTGCTCCTACTATAATTAAAATAAAAGATAAATGTAGGATTAAAGTAGCCCACATTTCTTTTCGTAAAAGCCTATATCTTTTAATATTTCCTATAAAATTGATAACAAACATGACCATAATGGTTTCAAACCACCAGGTGTTGTAAATCATGTTTCTTGAGTATGCTGTAGGCGATGTTTCTTCTCCAGCATCCATAAAAGTTCCTATGGCCATTGCTGCAGCAAATACAATAAATAAAACAGCAGTAAGTCTTGTAGAGAAAAGTGTTTTGGTAAGTTTTTTTAGCATGATAAAGCGGCTTATTTTTAGCTCGTGCAAAGGTAAGTCTTTTTGTTTACTTTAAGTGTTTAGAAATAAACTTGAGATGTTAAAAATTACAAAATTATGGCAACTATTTTCTCGCGGAGAAAATATTTATATACATAAAACTAGCCATTTTCCTTGCTTTGCTTTTAGCGTTTTCGGCATAGTCACCTTTATAAAGTGTATCAATAGTATTAATCCATAAATTTAGCCATAAACCAAAATGTTCTTGTGTAATACTATGGTTATTATTTCTATCTACTTCTATATGTGCTTGTAACGGATTACCGTAAAACTTTGTTTTTAAAAACAAACTAGCTTCCCAGAAATCAGTTAGCTTTTCAATATGCGCTTCCCAATCGGTTATTGCGTTTTCAAAAAAAGGCGCTAATATAGCGTGTGCTCTTATTTTATCGTAAAAACTACTAACCAATAGCTTGATGTCGTCTCTATTTTTTATATCCTTTTTCTTCATACTTACAAAGATACTTTTAAATCATAAGATACTTCAGTATTTTAGCGGCATGATTTCAATTTGCATTATAGGAGCCGGAAATGTAGCTACACATTTATATAAAGCTTTCACACAGAGTAACCAATTGCAAGTAAAGCAGTGGTATAACCGCAATTTATCTAAAGTTAGCACGTATAAAAATGAGGTAAATATTACTGATAATATAGAACAATTGGCTGAAGCTGATATCTATATTATGGCTATTAGCGACGATGCTATTAAAAAAGTGTCGTCTAACTTACCGTTTGAAAACCGATTAGTTGTGCATACTTCGGGTAGTGCTGGTATTCATGATTTAGACAAAAAATTACGCCGTGGCGTATTTTACCCTTTACAAACGTTCTCTAAAAACGTTGAAATGGATTTTAAACAGGTGCCTATATGTATAGAAACTATAGATAAACAAGATATTGACACCCTAAAAACCATTACAGAAGCCATTGGGAGTAAATGGTATAGAATTAATACCGAACAACGCCAAACGCTACACCTTTCGGCTGTATTTGTAAATAATTTCACCAATCAATTGTATCGTATCGCTCACGAAATAAGCGATGCTAAGAGTATAGATTTCGATATCTTAAAACCTTTAATTATGGAAACGGCCAAAAAAGTACAAACCGTTTCGCCTTACATGGCGCAAACTGGACCAGCCGTGAGACGTGATAAAAAAACAATAAAACGTCATTTAAAACAATTAGAAAACTCGAAACATAAAGACATATACGAGCTGCTTACAGCTTCAATAAAACACACTCATGGAAGATAAAAGTTACAAAGAATACCTAGAACATATAACCACATTTATTTTTGATGTTGATGGCGTGCTTACCGATGGCACAATAACCATTACAACAAACGGCGAGATGCTAAGAACTATGAATATTAAAGATGGTTATGCTATAAAAACAGCTCTACAAGCAGGTTTTAATGTATGCATTATTTCTGGAGGCACCAACGAAGGGGTTCGTAAACGTTTACGTGGCTTAGGAGTTACCGATATTTATCTTGGCGCACATAATAAAATTGAACAGCTAGATGAATATTTAGACATTTACAATATTAAAGCCGAAAATGTATTGTACATGGGAGACGATGTTCCCGATTACCCGGTTATGAAATTGATAGGTTTACCATGCTGCCCACAAGATGCTGTTCCAGAAATAAAAGGCATTTCTAAATACGTCTCTCACAAAAATGGTGGTAAAGGTGCTGTAAGAGATGTTATTGAGCAAGTTTTAAAAGTTCAGGAAAAATGGAATAGTAACTTTGATGCTAAATACGATTAATACAACTTATGGCGATTTTAAAACTTATCCGTTGGAAAAATTTAGGACTAATAGCCTTATCTCAAATTTTAGTTAAATATGCCCTTTTAGAACCATTTGGAGTTGCCACAGCCTTAAACGGATTTCATTTTACAATTCTGGTTTTAGCATCAGTTTGTATTGCTGCAGCTGGAAATATTATTAACGATATTTACGATGTAGATACCGATTTAATAAACAATCCAGATACTGTTTTAATTGGGAAATCCATCTCAGAAAAACTTGCTTATAACCTATTTTTTGCATGTAATATTATTGGTGTTTTATTGGGTTACTATGTTGCTACAGCCATTGGAAAAGATGTCTTTTTTGGCCTTTTTGTTTTTGTATCGGCTTCGCTATATTTTTATGCTAGCTATTTAAAACAAGTGCTTTTAGCGAGTAATATTTTAATTTCTATACTTGTTGCTTTAAGCCTAATTATTGTTGGTGTTTTTGATTTATTACCAGAAATCACACCACAAAACCAAGATACACAATCAACATTTTTTAAGATTATCTTAGACTACGCCATGTTTGCTTTCTTTATTAACTTAATTCGCGAGATTGTTAAAGATATTGAAGATATTGACGGCGACTATAAATCTGGAATGAACACATTACCAATAGCTATTGGTAGGGAACGCGCTATAAAAATTGCTTTTATAATATCCTTACTTCCTATTATCTCGATAATTTACTATACCGCAACGTATTTATATCATCAAATAATTGCTGTAATTTACTTTTTGTTATTTGTTATTGCACCATTAATTTATATTAGTATTAAATTATTTTCTGCTGAAACAAAAAAGCAACTACATTATATAAGTCAATTATTAAAACTTGTTATGTTTTTGGGGTTACTATCATTACTTTTATATCCGTTTATACTCAAATAAAACTATTTTATTTTGAAAAAAATAATATTACTCTTAGCCCTTATTTTTGCAACTATAAATCAACTAACATATAGTCAATCAAAATTTGAAGCTTTAGATTTTTTAATAGGAAACTGGCAAGGTATCGAATCGGGTGCTGCAGGCAATGGTGTTGGTTTTAGAACTTACCAATACGAATTAGCAAACAATTTTATTTTTATAGAAAACCAATCGGCTTTTCCGCCTTCAGAAAAAAAAACCTAAAGGCGAAATACACCGTGATAAAGGTGTTTTTAGTTTTAATAGTAATACAAAAAAGATTGTTTTTCGTGAATTTTTTGTTGAAGGCTTTACCATTGTTTACGAATTAGATAGTAAGCAAACTACCAACAACAAGGTTGTATTTATGTCTAGAGAAATAGAAAACAACCCTGGTAATTGGAAAGCAAAGCTTATTTACACTAAAAATTCTAACTCAACATTTACCGAAGATTTTTTAATAGCTTTCGATGGCAAAAATTTTAGTCCGTTTATAAAAAACGATTGGACAAAAGTGAAATAATTAGTTAACGACTATGCTTCAAGAGAAATTAAAAGACTTTAATATTATTCTAGCTTCTGGATCTCCTAGAAGACAGCAATTTTTCAAAGATTTAGGTCTAGATTTCGACATTCGTTTAAAACCCGTAAAAGAAGAATATCCCAATAGGTTACACCATTTTGAAATAAGCGATTATTTAGCACAGTTAAAAGCGTTACCTTTTAAAGAAGAACTTAAAGAAGAGGATATTTTAATTACTAGCGACACTATTGTTTGGCATAACAACCAAGCATTGGGCAAACCAACTTCAGAGGACGAAGCGTTTTTTATGTTAAATGCTTTAAGCAATACAACACACGAGGTTATTACATCGGTTTGTTTTACTACCAAAACACTTCAAAAAACAGTAAATTCAATAACAAAAGTTACCTTTAAAAAATTATCTAGAGAAGAAATTGAATATTACATAAAAACCTATAAACCTTACGATAAAGCTGGTGCTTACGGCATACAGGAATGGATTGGGAAAATTGGCATTACAAACATAGAAGGCTCGTATTTTAATGTTGTTGGTTTACCAACAGATCTCGTTTATAAAACATTAAATAGTTTTATTTAAATTCTTGCAAATTCATTTTGTAAACTATCTTTGTTAAGCAACCCGAGATATTTTATAACTATGTTTTTTGAAACATACAAATCAGAACTCATCCAATCGGTAATCATCATTACCTTTTTATTAATTATCCGTTTTTTAACACGAGTCACTATAAATAAAATTGGAAAAAAAAGCGGCATAAACGATGCGCGTATTCATTTAATAAACCGCTATGTCACGGTAACGCTTCTATTAATTGCGCTTTTAATTGAGACTATTATTTTTGGCACCGAATTTAAAGACATTGCCTTGGTTTTTTCTTCGGTTTTTGCCGTTATAGGTATTGGTTTATTTGCTGTTTGGTCTATTTTAAGCAACATTACTTCGGGTATTATCATGTTTTTTAATTTCCCTTATAAAGTGGGTGATAAAATAGAAATACATGACAAAGATTTCCCTATTAAAGCTATTATTGAAGATATTGGCGCTTTTCAACTCCATTTACGCTTAGACAATGGCGACTTAGTAACCTACCCCAACAACCTTATTTTACAAAAACCAGTAACATTACTAAAAAAAGACGCCATTACAAATAGTTACAACGATGGTCATGATGCGTTATAAAAATTATGTACTTTTAGTAAATTATGGGCAAAAAACGTACCTCTAAATACAAAAAACATGTTGGGCAAGTTCCCGGCGCTATTGTTTACACTGGCGATAAAATATCTGAAAAACTCTTTATTGAATCTTTTGATTACAATTCCGAACAAGCCATTGAAGCCGAATTAAAAAATGTTGAAGAAGCCTTTAAGTATAAAGCGTCAAACACCATTACTTGGATAAACCTTAACGGCTTAAACCACATTGATGAAATTGAAAAAATAGGAACACACTACAATCTTCACCCTTTAATTTTAGAAGATATTGTAAACACCTCGCAACGCCCAAAAATTGACGAATACGACGATTACATTTTTATTTCATTAAAAATGCTTTACTATAACACCAATGAAGATGTTGTTATAGAGCAAGTAAGCTTTATTATGGGAGAAAACTACGTACTCACTTTTCAAGAATCGGAGGGCGATGTTTTCGATACAGTTAGAGAACGTATACGTAACGGGAAAGGTCGTATAAGAACCTCTAGTTCAGATTATTTATTATATGCTTTAATAGATGCCATAGTCGATCATTATTATATTGTATCGGAAACTTTAGGCAATAAAATTGAAGATATTGAAGATGTCCTTTTTGAAGGTGCCGCCGCCGATAACATAAGCCAGCAAGTTCTTAACTTAAAAAAAGAACTTCTAAAAGTACGTCGCGCTATTTTTCCACTTCGCGAAATTATTAATAGAATTGAAAAAAGCGAAACAAAATTTATTCAGAAAAAAACCATACAATTCTACCGCGATATTTACGATCATATTATCCAATTATCCGATACTATCGATATATATCGTGAAATGATTTGGAGTTTAATGGACCTCTACATGACCAACATAAGTAATCGCATGAACGAAGTTATGAAAGTACTAACCATAATAGCTACCATTTTTATTCCATTAACATTTATTGCGGGAATTTACGGTATGAATTTCGACAATATGCCAGAGCTTCATTATAACAATGCCTACTATATTGTTTGGGGGATTATGATTATCATATTTCTAGGAATGATATACTATTTTAGAAGAAAAAAATGGCTTTAAACTTTACGTTAAAGAAATTTTAAAACCAGCCTAACCGCTGGTTTTCTTTTTATATTTAACGCTGAAAAACACTAACTATGACAAAACTGTTACGCCTACTCACGTTAATTTTCGTTTTAACTACATTAAACGTTGCAGCTCAACACCCCCAAAAACCTAATGCATCAGAGATTTACCAAGATATTAAAAAGCTTAATTTTCTGGGATCTGTATTGTATTTAGCAGCACACCCAGACGATGAAAATACGCGTCTTATCTCCTATTTCTCAAACAATATTCATGCTAGAACAGGCTACTTGTCTTTAACTCGTGGCGATGGTGGCCAAAACCTTATTGGTCCAGAAATCCGTGAACTTTTAGGCGTCATCAGAACACAAGAACTACTTACTGCTAGAGCCATAGATGGTGGCGAACAACGTTTTACACGTGCCAACGATTTTGGTTATTCCAAACACCCGGACGAAACCTTAGATATTTGGAATAAAAATGAGGTTTTAAGCGATGTTGTTTTAGCTATTAGACAATTTAAGCCAGATGTTATTATAAATAGATTTGATCACAGAAGCCCAGGTAGAACTCATGGGCATCATACCACCTCGGCTATGTTAAGTATTGAAGCTTTTGATATAGCAAACAATCCTGAAAAATATCCAAAACACCTTGATATAACGTCAACTTGGCAACCCAAACGGGTGTTTTTTAATACCTCTTGGTGGTTTTATGGTAGTCAAGAGAAATTTGATAAAGCAGACAAATCTGAAATGCTTTCCATTGATATAGGAACCTATTACCCTGAATTAGGTTTAAGTAACTCTGAAATCGCTTCATTAAGCCGAAGCCAACACAAATCACAAGGATTTGGAAATACAGGAACTCGTGGTAAGCAAATGGAATATATCGAGTTAATTAAAGGAGATATGCCTTCCACTAATAATGTGTTTGAAGGTATCGATACCTCTTGGAACCGTGTAAAAGGCGGAAAAACTATTGGAGCTATTTTAAAACAAGTTGAAGACGACTTCGACTTTACAAACCCTTCGGCCTCTGTTCCTAAATTAATTGAAGCTTATAAGCACATTCAAAATCTAGAAGATGCTCATTGGAAAGCTCTAAAAACTAAAGAAATTAAGCATATTATTGCTGCTTGTTCTGGGTTATATCTGGAAGCAGTTGCGAACACAAATTTGGCGACAGCTGGAGAAACTATTGACTTAAATATAGAAACCATTAACCGTAGTCAAAATGCCATTACATTAGTTAGCTATAACACAGAAAACCATCAAGTTTCAAAAAATATTAACTTAACAAACAACACCTCTTTTCAGTTTGAAGAAAAACTAAACATTCCTAAAAACCAAGCGCCAACTACACCATATTGGTTAACACAAAAAGGTAGTTTAGGTATGTATAAAGTTGATGATATTAACGTAACTGGTAATCCAGAAACACCAAGAGTTTTTAACGTTACTTTTAATTTATATATAGAAAATACGCCTATTTCATTTACAAAACCTGTTGTTTACAAATACAACGACCCTGTAAAAGGCGAAGTCTACAAACCTTTTGAAATTGTACCAGTGGTTTCGGCAAAAATTGATGAAAAAGTTATCATTTTTAATACCAATGAAGAAAAAGAAATTCCAGTTATTATTAAAGCTGAAAAAGATAATTTAGAAGGTTTTGTACAAATAGCACATCCTAAAGATTGGCAGGTTTACCCTAAAAAACAAAACATCAGCTTATCGCACAAAGGCGAAGAACAAACAGTAACTTTTACAGTAGTTCCTCCAAAATATCAAAGTGAAGGATTTATTTCGCCAATGGTTAATATTGATGATACATTTTACACTAAAGAACTGATTGAAATTGATTATAATCATATTCCTTTTCAAACCGTTTTATTACCCAGCGAAAGTAAAGTTGTAAAACTAGACATTAAAAAAATTGGTGAAAATATAGCTTACATTGAAGGCGCTGGCGATGTTGTTCCAGAAAGTTTACAGCAAATAGGATACAACGTTGTAACACTTGCTCCCGAAGATATTTCCCTTGAAAACCTTTCAAGTTTCGATGCAGTTGTTATTGGTATTCGTGCATATAATACCGTTGAAGAATTAAAATTTAAACAACAAGCATTATTTAATTTTGTTAAACAAGGTGGCAATATGATTGTACAATACAATACTAGTCACCGACTTAAAACACAACAACTAGCACCATATAAATTAGAATTGTCACGCGATCGTGTTACCGATGAGTTTGCAAAAGTAACCCTTTTAAAACCCGAACATCCAATATTAAATTACCCAAATAATATTACTCAAAACGACTTTGAAGGCTGGACACAAGAACGCGGCTTATATTTCCCTAACAAATGGGACAAACACTTTACACCTATTCTATCTATGCATGATAAAGGTGAGTCGGCAAAAAAAGGAAGTTTACTAGTAACGCAATACGGTAAAGGCTACTATATATATACAGGTTTAAGTTTCTTTAGAGAATTTCCTGCTGGCGTATCTGGCGCTTACAGATTATTTGCCAACATGTTATCTTTAGGAAAAGAAGCCAACAATAACACGCAAACCTTAAACGACTAAAAATGGCGCAGCAACCCAAAGAAAAATGGTCTAAGCTTTACACTTTAGTTTTAGTGGCCAACGCTATTTATATTGTACTATTCTTCCTTTTAATGCAAGCTTTTTAATATGGAACTACTCGATTGGGTTGTATTAATAGGAACTCTGTTTACAATTGTTGGTTATGGCACTTTGAAAACTCGCGGAAGCAAAAACGTACAAGATTATGTACGTGGCGGTAATAGCTCGAAATGGTGGACCATTGGTTTATCTGTAATGGCTACTCAGGCTAGTGCTATTACATTTTTGTCTACACCAGGACAAGCCTTTCATGATGGTATGGGGTTTGTACAATTTTATTTTGGCGTACCATTAGCTATGATTACTATTTGTATGGTATTTATTCCTATATACCATCGTTTAAAAGTTTACACAGCTTATGAGTTTTTAGAAAATAGATTCGATTTAAAAACACGAAGTTTAACAGCTATTTTATTCCTGATTCAAAGAGGCTTAGCTGCTGGAATTACTATTTATGCACCTGCTATTATTTTATCGGCTGTTTTGGGTTGGAATTTAACCTATCTCAATATTATTATTGGTATTTTAGTTATCATTTATACCGTTTCAGGCGGTACCAAAGCGGTAAGCGTTACTCAAAAATATCAAATGGCTGTGATTTTCACTGGAATGTTTATTGCTTTTTTCTTGATATTTAGCTATCTACCAGAAAATATTACGTTCTCAAATGCTCTAGATATTGCTGGCGTAAGTGGTAAGATGGATATTTTAGATTTTTCTTTTGATTTTGAAAATCGTTATACCGTTTGGAGCGGTTTAATTGGTGGAACTTTTTTAGCTCTCTCCTATTTTGGTACCGACCAAAGTCAAGTGCAACGCTATCTTTCTGGAAAATCAGTCAAAGAAATGCAAATGGGCTTAATTTTTAATGGCCTTTTAAAAGTCCCTATGCAATTTTTTATTCTGTTGGTTGGCGTTATGGTATTTGTATTTTACCAATTCAATGTCTCTCCTATTAATTTTAATCCATCAGCACAACAGACTATTTTAAATTCTGCCTATGCTGAAGATTACAAAGCTCTTGAAAATGAGCAAACAGCCATTTTTAAAGAAAAGCAAACCTTAATAACGGACTATATAAAAACTAATAATGTAGCATTAACCAAAGACATTCAAGAATTAAATAAACAATCTGAAGCTAATCGTGAGGCTGCAAAAACATTAATAGAACAAGCTGCTCAAGAAAAAATAGTAGATGTAGAGACTAATGATAAGGACTATGTGTTCATTCATTTTATATTAAATAATTTACCTCGCGGACTTATTGGCCTTTTATTAGCTGTTATTCTAAGTGCCGCCATGTCAAGTACAGCTAGCGAGTTAAATGCTTTAGCATCAACTACAGCATTAGACTTATACAAGCGTAATTACGCTCAAAACAAGGACGAAAAACACTATGTTAAAGCCACTAAATGGTTTACCTTAAGTTGGGGTATTCTTGCTATTATTGTGGCCTGCGTAGCTTATTTAGCCGATAATTTAATTCAATTAGTAAATATTATTGGCTCCATTTTTTACGGTAATGTTCTTGGTATTTTCTTGCTCGCATTTTTCTTTAAAAAAATACGTGGAAATGCTGTTTTCACAGCTGCAATAATAACACAAATCATCGTTATAATTGGCTGGTGGTTTAATTGGATGCCATACCTATGGCTAAATTTATTTGGCTGTATTTTAGTTATTGCATTGGCTATATTAATTCAATCTTTAAACTTTAAAAATGAACACTAACAAAACGATAAACTGGGGAATTATTGGGCTTGGTAAAATTGCCCATAAATTTGCTAAAGACTTATCTACACTAACCGATGCCAAAATTTATGCTGTGGCATCTAGAAGCCAAGATAAGGCTAATGAGTTTGCTAAATCCTATCAAGCAACAAAAGCATATAGTTCTTACGAAGCGTTAGCTAACGACGCTACAATCGATGCTGTTTACATAGCAACACCGCACGTGTTTCATAAAGAAAATACCATTATGTGCCTAAAAAAAGGTATTGCTGTATTGTGTGAAAAGCCTTTTGCTATGAATCTTGAGGAAGTTTCTGAAATGATTGCTACTGCAAAAGCCAATAATACCTTATTAATGGAAGCGCTTTGGACAGCTTTTTTACCACATTATCAACATGTTCAAAATCTTTTGCAAAAAAACCATTTTGGAAAGCTTTTAAAAATGGAAGCCGATTTTGGATTTCAACCTGAATATGATGAAAATTCACGAGTAATAAAAAAAGCCCTTGGCGGAGGTAGCTTATTAGATATTGGTATCTACCCTATTTTTGCAGCCTTATCAACATTAGGAAATCCACAAAATATTGAAGCTTCGGCTACATTTTTTGATAATGGATCGGATGCTTCTTGCCATATGGTTTTTCAATACCCAAATAATGTAAGAGCTAGTTTAAAAAGTACTTTACTTGAAGAAACTGAAACGTCGGCAACCTTTTATTGCGAACAAGGTATTATTAAAATAAATGGACGTTTTCACGAACCGTCAACAGTTACTTTATTACCCCAAAATGGAATAGAAGAAATTTTAGATTTTGGTTACAATACCATAGGATATAGTTTTGAAACACGCCATTTTAATCAACTTATTCGCGAAGGAAAAACGGAAAGCAATATTATGCCTTTTGAATTCAGCAAAACGCTAATCACCACTTTAGATTCCGTTAGAAAAAAAATTAATTTAAACTATTAATAAAAAAAATGCGCTACTAATTTTAGTAGCGCGCTTTTTTTTGGTCAATTCAATCTATCAAATAGATTTTACTACATGGCTCCCCATGCTTTTAAAGAATCGGTATTCATCTTTACATAATCGGCATTTCCAGCTTCTTCAGCACCTTTTAAAGATTTCTTTGCGGCCTTTATTGCTCCTTTTTTATCACCAGCTTCAGCATAAATTAAAGCCTGCTTTCTATATTGCCAAAATTGTGGTTTATCTACCATAGATATAGCTTTATCTATCCATTGTTTCGCTTGTTTTATATCTTTACCTTCTTCTAAATAATATACTGCAGCAGCATAATAATCGTTCGCTCCTGGGCCTTGCATTACACGATTAATAGCCGATGCAACTTTAGTTTCTGTTGGTACAGAAAACGGTACAGCCGCATAGGTTTTTTCCCAAATAAACTCTAATGCCGCGCCATTATTAGTTATCTGATTAACATCTATAGTATAAGTTTCCACATTAAAAGGAACATCGTGCGTTTCTACAGTAATTTTTGCGGCTACTTTACTGTCGTCCCAGTTTTTTGGTGCTCCCCAGTTATTAGTATCGGTGTAAAAATACACTTCCCAAGAACCTTTCATAGGTTTAACAAAAATAGCATAAGAACCAGCTTTAAGTGTTTGATCACCTATAGTTATATTGTCACTAAAAGTGACCATTGTGTTTTTATTGGCTCCTGCACGCCATAACTTTCCGTATGGTACTAAATCGCCAAAAATGGTTCGCCCTCTAACTCCAGGACGTGAATATTCTAATGTAACATCTGTTAACCCAACTTTTTGCTCCAACTTACTCGCTGGACTTGGTTGAGGTGTTTCAATTTGTGCTTTAGCATTAAAAGTAAACGCTACTAAAGCAACTAGTAGTAATAATTTTTTCATTGTGATTAGTATTATTTTGTTTTCTAATTTTAATTAGGTTAAAATTACAAATTAAGCGCTCTTTTAATTGTTAACGAATCCTTAAATAAAAGCGAAAGACCATATTTTTGTCTAACTTTTTTATATTTTTGTTGAACATTTATTTTATATACTTTATGAAAACATTCATTCCAATATTAACTTTTATGGTACTATTTAATTGTAAAACGCAGGCTCAAGAACCTAAAACATCTATTTATGATATTAAGATTAATAATCTTTCTGGAGAACCTGTAAATCTTTCTGATTTTAAAGGCAAACATATATTATTTGTTAATACAGCTTCTAAATGCGGTTTTACACCACAGTACGAAGATTTACAAAAGCTTCATGAAATGTATAAAGACAAACTTGTAATTATTGGATTGCCATGTAATCAGTTTGGGAACCAAGAACCAGGTTCTGCCACACAAATTCAAAATTTCTGTCAATCTAATTATGGTGTAGACTTTTTAATGACTGAAAAAATAGACGTTAAAGGCGATAACCAACACGAATTGTACAAATGGTTAACTGATAAAGACCTTAACGGCACAAAAAACTCATCGGTTAAATGGAATTTTCAAAAATATCTTATTGATGAAAACGGCCGATTTGTTGATGTATATTACTCAATGACAAAGCCCTTAAGCAAGAAGATTACCAAACATCTAGAATAATGAAAACGGCCAAATTAATCATACTACTTCTAGTTATCAATTTTGGCTGTTTGGCCTTGGGTAGTTGGTTAATGGATAATGGGCCGCAATCGCAATGGTATCTAAATTTAAACAAAGCGCCTTGGACACCTCCAGGTTGGGTTTTTGGGGTTGCTTGGAGTACCATTATGATTTGTTTTTCTGTGTATTTGGCGTATTTATTTAAAGAATTCCAGTCAAAGTTTTTAAACATATTATTCGGTGTTCAAATTATTTTAAACGTCAGTTGGAATTACATTTTCTTTAATCAACATTTAGTTTTTCTAGGACTTATTGTTATTAGTTTGCTTACTCTGGTAATAGGTTATTTCTTTATAAAATACCAACTAGATTACATGAAACGCATAAGGTATTTATTGCTGCCTTATTTAATTTGGTTATTACTGGCGACCTCTTTAAACGCTTATATTTTTATCTACAACTAAAATGAAAATATACACATTACACACAAAACAGGAGTTGCCCATTTCTGTTGAAGAGGCTTGGGCATTTCTATCAAATCCTAAAAACCTTAAAACGATTACACCAGATTATATGAGTTTTGATATTTTGTCTGGTGCAGACAAACCAATGTTTTCTGGACAAATTATTCAATACATTGTAACTCCTATTTTGGGAATTAAATCAAAATGGGTAACCGAAATCACTCATGTTAAAGACAACACCTATTTTGTAGATGAGCAACGGTTTGGCCCTTACGCCTTATGGCATCATAAACATTTTATAAAACCCATTAATAGCGGTATTGAAATGGAAGATATTGTGCACTACAAACTCCCGTTTGGTTTTCTAGGGCAGCTTTTTCACCCTATATTGGTAAAACCAAAATTAAACGAGATATTCAACTACCGGCAACAAAAACTTATGGACTTATTTGGTGAATTTAAATAATGGCACAGCATTTTAAAATACATAAACCTTACGGCTATTTAAGTCAGTTTGTTAATAATCAAAATAAACGTCGTAATAAAAAGCTACTAGGTGAACTTGGTGAGTTTCCCAAAAATATTATGGCTGTTGGGAGACTCGATGAAACCTCTGAAGGCTTATTACTATTAACGACTTGTGGAAAAACAAGTCATTACATAAACAGCTCCAAAGTTGAAAAAGAATATCTGGCACAAGTTGATGGTGTAATTACAGAAGAAGCCATAAATCAACTTAAAACTGGTGTTACCATTAGTATTAATGGAAAATCCTATCAAACAAAACCTTGTCAAGTAACTACAAATATTAATCCAAATCATTTCCCTATAGAAAAGCGCCATGTTCGTGACTCTCGTCATGGACCTACTTCCTGGGTAAGCATTACACTTACCGAAGGAAAATTTAGACAAGTACGAAAAATGACAGCCAAAGTAGGATTTCCAACCTTACGTTTAGTTCGTATTCGTATTGGAAATATTATTCTAGATATCAATTCAAGTGACTATAAACCATTAAAGGAAAACGAATTACCCTATGAATAAGCCTGTAAATATTTTTTGGTTTCGTCGTGATTTACGATGGGAAGACAATGTTGGCTTATGTCATGCTTTAAACAACGGTTTACCTGTCCTACCAATATTTATTTTCGATACAGAAATCTTGGATAAGTTACCAAAGGACGATGCACGCGTGACATTCATATTCAACACTTTGCAGCAAATGCGTAGTTATATTAAAGGTAAACAAAATAGTAGTTTGGCACTTTTCAATGGAAAACCTATTGATGTTTTTAAAACACTGACGGCAAATTATACCATTAACACCGTATTTACCAACCACGATTACGAACCTTATGCCCAAAAACGTGACAAGGATATTGAAACGTTTTTAAAGGGGAAGAATATTGCTTTTAAAACTTACAAAGACCACGTTATTTTTGAAAAAAATGAAGTTGTAAAAAACGATGGCAATCCTTATGTAGTATACACACCTTATATGAAAACCTGGAAAGCCAAGTTTAAAACCATTCAACTTAAAACCTATGACACAAAACCACTCCTTAAAAATTTAATTAAAGAAAATAATCTACCTAACTTAAGTTTAAATGATATAGGATTTAAAACATCCTCACAAAATATTACTGATTATACTGTGTCACCAGAGCTTATTCAAAACTACGAAGCCACACGTAATTTTCCAGCCAAAGATGCGACATCACATTTAGGGCCACATTTACGGTTTGGTACAGTAAGTATTCGTGAAATGATAAAAAAAGCCATAACAGAACCCAACGAAACCTTTTGGCAAGAACTTATCTGGCGTGAGTTTTTTATACAAATTTTGTGGCACTTTCCACATACGGTTACCAAAAGCTTTAAACCAAAATACGACCGTATTGAATGGCGTAATAACGAAATCGAGTTTAAAGCCTGGTGTGAAGGCAAAACAGGATATCCTTTGGTTGATGCTGGAATGCGAGAACTTAACAAAACAGGTTATATGCACAATCGCGTTAGAATGCTAGTAGGTAGTTTCTTATGTAAACATTTGCTAATCGATTGGCGTTGGGGCGAAACTTATTTTGCCGAAAAACTTCACGATTATGAAATGGCAAGTAATATTGGTAACTGGCAATGGGTAGCTGGGTCTGGTGTTGATGCTGCTCCTTATTTTAGAATTTTCAATCCCACTACACAGATTAAAAAATTTGATAAAGACCATACATACATCAAAAAATGGGTGCCAGAATATCAAGAACTAACTTACCCAAAACCTATTGTAGATCATAGAGAAGCACGTGAACGTTGCTTAGCAACTTATAAAAACGCTTTAAACTAAAAAAAACGCCTGCACAAATGCAGACGTTTTTAATTATTTATGATAATATAAATTGTTTAATCTAAGCGTTCAATTTTAGCGCCTATAGCTTGTAAGCGTTCTACAATGTGTTCGTAACCACGATCAATTTGTTCAATATTATGAATAGTTGATGTTCCTTTGGCCGATAAAGCAGCGATTAATAATGAAATACCCGCACGAATATCTGGCGAGGTCATTGTAGTGGCTTTTAGTTGCGATTTAAAATCATGACCAATTACAGTCGCTCTATGTGGATCGCATAAAATAATTTTTGCGCCCATATCGATTAACTTATCAACAAAGAATAAACGACTTTCAAACATTTTTTGATGTACTAAAACACTACCTCTAGCTTGGGTAGCAACAACTAAAATAATACTTAACAAATCTGGTGTAAATCCAGGCCAAGGTGCATCGGAAACGGTTAAAATAGAACCATCTATATAGCTTTGTATTTCGTAACCATCGGTATGTGCTGGAATATGAATATCGTCACCTTGTTGCTCAACCGTAATCCCTAACTTTCTAAATACATTAGGAATTTGTCCTAAATCGTCCCAACTTACATTTTTAATAGTCAGCTCACTTTTGGTCATCGCAGCCAAGCCAATCCAACTACCAATTTCAATCATATCTGGCAACATGGTATGTTCAGTTCCGCCTAATGTATCAACGCCTTCAATGGTTAATAAATTAGAGCCTATTCCTGAAATTTTTGCGCCCATTCTGTTGAGCATCTTACACAATTGCTGCAAATAAGGTTCGCAAGCTGCATTGTAAATAGTGGTTGTACCCTCGGCCAAAACTGCTGCCATAACTATATTGGCCGTTCCCGTTACTGAAGCTTCATCAAGCAACATATAGGTTCCAGTAAGTTTATCGGCTTCTACACCGTAAAAATACTCTTCCCTGTTGTAACGAAATTTTGCGCCAAGGTTAATAAAACCTTCAAAATGCGTATCTAATCTACGACGACCAATCTTGTCGCCTCCTGGTTTTGGGATATAACCTTTGCCAAAACGAGCCAATAACGGCCCAACAATCATAATCGACCCACGAAGACCACGACCATCTTGTTTAAATTCTGCCGATTCTAAATATTTTAAGTTAATATCGTCTGCTTGAAAAGAATAAGACGATGTTGAGAGCTTTTCAACTTTTACTCCAAGTTTCCCTAAAAGAACAATTAATTTATTGACATCGACAATGTCTGGAATGTTCTTGATAGTTACTTTTTCTGGAGTAAGAAGCACCGCACAAAGAATTTGTAGGGCTTCGTTTTTGGCGCCTTGGGGTTGGATACTTCCTTTTAATTGATGGCCGCCTTCAATTTTAAAAATTCCCATTTTGGTAGTTTAGTAGCGTTTACGGTTTCGGTTCTTTTTTCCTTTCTTGTTACTATGATGGCGTTGTTTTTTGCCACGCATTAAACTTGAGGCATCTGTTAAATCTTCATCAGATGTTTTTAAATTTATTTTCCCGTCTGATAATTCATACAAATGTTGAAAAATTACGGCATCGTCTACAGTATCTTTGTTCCAGTTTAAGAAACATTTTTTCATGTGGTTTGCAATGGTGTATGCCAAGGCTTCTTTTTTATCACCTTCTTCCCAAGTACATGCTACATCTATCATGGTTTTTATATTGTTACCATAAAATCTGTATTTAGGGTGATTTTGTGGGTAACGTAATGGTTCTGGACGTTCTTGAAGTTTATCTTTGGAAGGTTTTTCGAATGGAGAGTCAACATCTAATTCAAAATTAGACATGATAAATAACTGATCCCAAAGTTTGTGTTGAAAATCTGTTACATCTCTTAAATGGGGTTGTAAATTCCCCATAACATCAATAATTGATTTTGCTACTTTATTTCTTTCGTCTCTATTTTCAACGGTTTTGGCATGGTTTACCATTTTTTGAATATGCCTTCCGTATTCTGGAATAATCAAATGTTCTCTTTCTGAGTTATATTCTAAATTGTCTATCAAAATGTGTTGCGGATTAAAATTGTCTTGAAGTCATTTTCCTTAAGCGCAAAATACAAAAAATAATTATAGGCTAATAACACCTTCTACTTTTTCTCCAACTTCTATGTATTTTTCTATAACATGCTCTGGATTACGCATTAACAAGTTAATAGACACACTGGTATATTTACCATTTTTAGATTCAGCTGTTTTAATAACAGCGCCCATATTGTTAAATATAGCTTCTATTTCGGCTATTTTATGCGAATCAGATTTCACAATAAACTTATAGAGGTATTCAGCTGGCCATGAATTATTTTCATAAAGTTGTGACTTTAGTTTTTCGTAAAATTCTTCTGTTTTTTTATTTAATTCCATAGTCTTTATATCTATCTAGCAAAGATACACTTTAGTTTCTATTTTTTATTTCCCTTTTAAATTACGATTTTTACAGCTAAAACCTTGCCGATTTGAAAACAAAAAAAATAGTTATAACTGGTGGCCCAGGTACAGGAAAAACATCGCTTATTAACGAACTTAAAACTCGTGGCTACATTTGCTACGATGAAGTTTCTAGAGACGTTATACTAGAAGCCCGCAAAGAAGGTATTGAACAGCTGTTTCTTACAAAGCCGCTTTTGTTTAGCGAACGTCTTTTAGAAGGCCGAAAACAGCAATATATTGAAGCTAATAATTCTAAGTCAGATCTCATTTTTTTAGATCGTGGTATTCCTGATGTCTTGGCTTATATGGACTACGCTAATGAAACTTATCCTAATCACTTTGTTAACGCTAGTCAAAACCATACTTATGACGCTGTGTTTGTTCTAGCTCCTTGGGAAGCCATATTTGAAAGCGACAATGAGCGTTACGAGAACTTTAAACAAGCAGAAGAAATTCATGATTATTTATTGTCAACCTATAAAAAGTTTGATTATAATTTAACTGATGTTCCTTTGGATACTATTGAAAATCGTGTTGATTTTTTACTTAACCATTTGAGCATCATATAATGCAACAACCCTTAGACATATTGGAGCGTTTTTGGGGATATACCTCGTTTAAACCGTTACAAGATGTTGTTATAAATGATGTTTTAAATGGTAATGACACTTTGGCACTTATGCCAACAGGTGGCGGAAAATCTATGTGTTTTCAAATACCTGCATTAATAAAGGATGGTATTTGCATTGTTGTATCGCCTTTAGTGGCTTTAATGAAAGACCAAGTACAACAACTAAATAATAAAGGCATAAAAGCGCTTTGTTTAACTAGCGGGATTTCTTATAGTGATTTAGATACGTTTTTAGATAACTGTATTTATGGAAATTATAAATTTCTATATTTATCGCCCGAGCGACTTCAACAAGAATTAGTACAAGATCGAATTAGGCAAATGAATGTTAACCTAATTGCTGTAGATGAAGCTCATTGTATCTCGCAATGGGGAAACGATTTTCGTCCAGCATACAAAAACATTAGTCTATTAAGAGAGTTAAAGCCACATGTTAATTGTATTGCTTTAACGGCTTCGGCAACAGAAAAAGTTGTTGAAGATATTGTTACAAACTTAGATTTTGTTTCACCTAAAATACACAAACAATCTTTTGAGCGCTCTAACTTAGCTTACATGGTTTTTCATGAAGAGGACAAACTTTATAGGCTAGAAACTATTCTAAAAAAGAATCCTGCTTCATCTATCGTTTATGTTAGAAACCGAAAAGCAACTCTAGATACAGCTTCTAAGCTAGAGCAATTAGGATTCTCTGCTACTTATTACCACGGCGGATTATCTAATAAAGAGAAAGAGCAACATCAATACCAATGGATTAACAATCAAAAAATGGTTATGGTTGCTACCAATGCGTTTGGTATGGGCATTGACAAACCCAATGTAAAAACCGTTATTCATTTACATTTACCCGAAAGTATTGAAAGTTATTTTCAAGAAGCTGGACGTGCTGGTAGAAATGGCAACAAAGCGTTTGCCGTAATCTTAAAAAATAATAGCGATAAACAACTGGTAGAAAATCAGTTTTTAAGCATTTTACCTGCTATAAAAAAAGTCAAGCATATTTATAAAAAACTATGCAACTACTTTCAAATTTCTTATGGAGAAGGAAGCTATGAAACGTTTGATTTTAAGTTTAACCATTTCTGCAAAACATACGAACTAAATGGGCTTTTAGCATACAATACATTATTAATGCTAGATAGAACAAGTGTTATTACACTTTCCAAACAGTTTAATAAAAAAACAACGGTTAAGTTTATTGTAACTGATACAACTTTATTTGCTTATTTAAGCAAACAATCCTTAAAAGTTACCCTTATCGTAAAAACTATTTTACGAACTTACGGCGGTATTTTTGAACACGATATAAAAATAAACCCTGTTTTAGTTTCTAGTAAGTCTAACATTTCTGAGGACGATGTTATTCAGGTTTTAAAACAATTGGAAGCCGATAACATTATTGCACTTTACCTTACAACTACAGATGCACAAATTACCTTTATTGAACCTCGAGAAGACGATAAAACTATTAATAGAATATCGCATATTATCAAGCAACAAAATGAACTAAAGCAGCAACAAGTCTCTTCTATATTAAAATACATTGACAACACCACGACTTGTCGCAGTGTACAATTACTATCCTATTTTGGCGAAACCAATACAAGAGGCTGTGGAATTTGTTCGGTTTGCATTCAACAAAAAACAAAAACAACACCTCTTGTAAACGATGTAAAAGCCTTAATTTTGCATCATTTAAAAGTAACTCATAAAAGTTCTAGAGAACTAACAGAGCTTACAAAGCTATCTAAAAACAGTATACACCAAGCTATAAAACAACTTTTAGAAGAAGGTGTTATTAGTGTAACGGTAAAAAACACATACAAAATCAATAAAAAATGACAAATAAATTACGCATTGTTTTTATGGGAACGCCAGATTTTGCTGTAGCGACATTGCAATCTCTATTAGACCATAATTATAATATAGTTGGCGTTATTACAGCTCCCGACAAACCTGCTGGACGCGGTAGAAAACTCCATGAAAGCGCGGTAAAAGTATTTGCCAAGAAACACGATTTACATATTTTACAACCTACAAACTTAAAAGACCAAGATTTTATTGAAGACTTAAAAAGCCTTCAAGCCAACTTACAAATAGTTGTTGCCTTTAGAATGCTTCCTAAAGTTGTCTGGCAAATGCCAGAATTAGGAACGTTTAACCTTCATGCGTCCTTATTACCTAACTACCGTGGTGCAGCCCCAATTAATTGGGCTATTATTAACGGTGAAACCAAAACAGGTGTTTCCACCTTCTTTATTGATGAAAAAATTGACACAGGTGAAATGATACTTCAAAAGGAAGTTCCTATTGATTTTAATGAAAATGCGGGTAGTCTTCACGACAAACTAATGCATACTGGCAAAGAACTGGTTATAGATACTGTACAACTTATAGAACAAGGGAATGTTAAAACAACTCCACAACCACAAATATCAAATATCAAAACAGCCTATAAATTAAATCGAGACAATTGTAAAATAGACTGGCAAAAACCTATACAAGACATCTATAATAAAATCCGTGGGTTAAGTCCGTACCCAGCTGCTTGGACTATTCTAAAAAATGGTGATGAAGAATTAGACGTAAAGATTTACGCAGCCAGTATTAATGAAGATTCCCACACATTTGATATAGGATCCGTCATAACCACAAAAAAAGATATAAAAATTGCTGTAGAAAATGGATTTGTAATAATAGATGATATCAAGTTACCTGGAAAGCGAAAAATGAAAAGTAAAGATCTTTTAAATGGATATCATTTTCAAGAAAATGCTAAAGTGCTCTAAACCCTTATTATCATTGACAAAAACAAAAACATCGGTGAAATACATAGTGGTTATTAACAAATTACCTAAGTTATTAACAAAATGGCGTATTTGCCCTGCCATTACTTGCATGGTTGCATAATCCGTATAAATTTGTAGAGGATTTAACAAAAATTATGTTTAACCAACAATTTATTAATAATTAAATTTAAAATTATGAACAAATCAGATTTAATCGATGCAATGGCAGAACACGCTGGAATTACTAAAGCTGCTGCTAAAAAAGCTTTAGAGTGTATGCTAATCGAAATTGAAGGAGCATTACAAAAAGGAAACCGCGTTTCTTTAGTAGGTTTTGGTTCTTGGTCAGTATCTAGAAGAGCTGCAAGAGAAGGAAGAAACCCACAAACTGGAAAAACTATAAAAATCAAAGCTAAAAACGTAGTAAAGTTTAAAGCTGGTTCAGATTTATCTAGCGCTGTAAACTAAGTTTAAGCTTCTTTTATAAATCATATGAAAGCCTTCTATAATTAGAAGGCTTTTTTAATTAACGTTTTTAAAGATTTGTTTTTTAACATTTTTTTATTAGCTTTAGATAACTAACTCCTAACAGTATGATTACACTTCAGCCAAAAAAGGGTAATTTATTAATCGCCGAACCATCTATAATTGGCGATATCTCTTTTAACAGATCGATTGTTCTTTTAGCAGATCATACTGATGAAGGCTCGATAGGTTTTATTTTAAATAAACCGTTAGATTTTACACTTAACGACATTATTCCATCTATAAACGCTAAGTTTAAAGTTTATAATGGCGGCCCTGTAGAACAGGATAACCTTTACTTTATTCATAAAGTACCCGATTTAATCCCTAATAGTATAGAAATATCTTTAGGCATTTATTGGGGTGGCGACTTTAACCAGGTAGCCGAGCTTATTTCGAATGGCGGACTTACAGAAAGTGATATAAAATTCTTTCTAGGCTATTCGGGCTGGACAACCAATCAACTTGAACAAGAACTTAAACTAAGCTCTTGGGTTGTTACAGAAAATATTTATAAAAAATCTGTTATTGAAAAAGATTACCAATCTTTTTGGAAAGAAAAAATGCTTGAATTAGGTGGCGAATACAGTATTTGGTCTAACGCACCAGAAAATCCAAGTTTTAACTAGATAGCCTTACTTTCACATTAAGTTTTTGCAATAATAACTTAGCAACTTTTGTTGTGTAGGTTTTCTTTCTATATTTCGATATAGGCTGAATCCCTGTTATTACATTTGTTATAAACATTTCGTCTACTCGTTGTAACTCAAAAGGTGATATCGATTCTTCGACCAAAGTATAATCGGGTAGCATTTTAATAATGTCTATAAGTTGTTTTCTTAACACCCCTTTTAAACAACCATCGGAAATTGGTGGCGTTTTTATTTCATTCCCTTTTACTAAAAATAAGTTACCATTTAAAGCTTCTACAACACTTTTATTTGTATTTAACAACAAACAATTTGCTAAATCATTCTCACTAGCATACACACTACCAACTACATTAATCGCTTTGTTATTGGTTTTTAGGGTTGATAATAAATCAGGAGACACATAGTAATCTTTAAATAAATCTACTTCGTAAGCCGATTCATCTAATAAATAAAAATCACTTTCTAAAGAAGTCACAGAAATCACATAACCAACAGCTTTATTTTTTGGCAAATACAAACCTCCTGTTTCTCTAAACACCACTATTTTTACTCTAGCTGTACGTTTACTTAGCTGGTTGGCTTCTACTGTTTTTAAAACCGCTTCTTTAATAAATTCCATAGTAAAACTCATAGGAATTTCCATACGTAAAATGCGCATAGAAGCCATTAACCTAAAATAATGATCTTCTAAAAAAAGAACTTTACCGTGTACTACTTTTATGGTTTCAAAAAGGGCATCGCCATAGTTAAATCCTCTATTGTTGTAAGAAAGCGTGTCTTCGTTTTTACTTAATGTACCGTTAAGATTTATCATTGCTATATCATTAAAAAATCCCGAAAACTCGGGATTTGCAAATATATGATATCTTAAGTGAAAAATATTATGCTGAGCCTAAGACTTGCTTTAAATCGGAAATTTGATTTTCCCAAAGCATTTTTGCTTCATCTAGCTCATCTTCCTCAGTGTAATCAGTTATGATTAATGACACATCTTTAGTGATTTCATCTACTTGAATTTTAATTTCAAAATAGTAAGATGAATCCTCGTCATCAATCCATCTAAATTTAACGCGTTCGCCACTTTTTTTACTTAAAAGTTTGGCTTGCTCTTCTGCCCCGTCCCAAATAAATTTAAAAAGTTCTCCTCTGGAGTTTACATTTTCAGCAAACCATTCTGATAATCCAGAAGGTGTTGATATATATTGGTAAAGCAATTGCGGTGACGCATGAATGGGGAATTCCATTTCGTACTTAATCTTATCGTCCATAGTCCTTAAATAAAAATTATTTGCTCAATATATAGATTAATTAATAAGTTTTAAAACTATTTTTAAAATATTTTAAGCAGATTATGTTTGCTTGATATAAATTTGTTTTTATATTTGCAGCCTTGAAAAACGGCGAGGTAGCTCAGTTGGTTAGAGCGTCGGATTCATAACCCGGAGGTCCCGAGTTCAAATCTCGGTCTCGCTACAAATGTAATCATTTCAAAATAAACGGTTTAGGTTCGCTAAACCGTTTTTTTTATGTCTTTATTAAACGATTTTATTACATTTGAACACAGAAATGAACACGATTTAGAACACGATTCGGAACACAATTTGAGAAAAAAGCCCCAATTTTCAACCCCAAAAATTTACAATGCTAAAGGTGATTTAAGTAAGCGTTGGTATGTCTATTTTTCTTTTAGAAACCCTAAAACGGGAAAATTAGAACGTATGAAAAATATTTATGGCATTGCTAATACTTACAAAAAGAAAGAAGAGCGTTTTGAGGTTTTAAGCATTTATAGAAAAAGACTCCTTATATTACTTAAAAAAGGCTACAATCCTTTTGAGGATAACAAGCATTTAATAAACAAAGAGAGTCAACCTGAAGCCGTAAACACCCAAAACGAAACGTCCTCTATACCAAAACCAATACAACAGCCTATCACCCCAGTAATTCAAAAGCAAGACAACATAGCTACAAGTAATACTGAGCAAGAAACAACAGGCACATCGCTAGAAAAAGCCTTTGGTTTAAGCTTGCACTTAAAAAAGAATGTTGTTAGCGAAAGAACGCTTAAGGATTATCGAGCTCATGCAGATAAATTTATTAGTTGGCTTAAAGATGAACGCCCTAACATAACAACCATAGACATGGTCGATAAGGCTGTTATTATGACGTATCTTAATGAGGTACTATCAAGGTCGAGTGCTAGAAATTGCAATAATTATAGAACCAATCTTAGTTCTTTAATGCAAACTATGGAAGATAACGATATCATTCCCGCTAATCATGTGAAGAAAATAAAGGCGCTAAAAACAAAACCTGAACGTAACAAGACGTATTCTCATAAAACACAGCAAGATATTTTCGACTACTTAAAAACGGAAGATCCTATCCTACTCTTATACATCAAATTTATTTCCTATAACTTTTTAAGACCTATAGAAGTTTGTAGGCTTAAAATTAAAGACATCAATGTTAAGGAGGGATTACTTCAATTTAAGTCAAAAAACAACCCGCTAGAAGTTAAGCGTATTCCCAACATATTATTAAAAGACCTACCTGACTTATCCCTGCTTGATGGCGATATGCATTTATTTACACCAGAAAAAATAGGTGGTTATTGGGATATTGATGAAACAAACAAAAGAAACCACTTCTCTGCGCGCTATAGAAAAGTCGTTAAAAACCATTTTAAGCTTGGTAAAAACTACGGGTTATACAGTTTTAGACACACCTTTATAACCAAGCTTTATCAATCCTTAATAAAAAACAGTACACCGCATGAAGTTAAAAGTAAAATCATGTTAATTACAGGGCATTCAACCATGGATGCTTTAGAGAAATATTTACGTAGTATTGATGCGGCTATCCCTGATGACTATTCGCATTTATTAAAATAGCCTATGAAAGATACTTTTGACACCTTACGCAACAATTTAACCAGATCGTATGTTTTTTACATCCCTAGTAAAGTATATGATGATATTCAGCAAACGCAATTAAAAGATATCATTCCCTATCACATTACGAACACGATTGTTTTTTTAGATGACAACAACAACCCCACAGAAGATACAGACGAACTAAGTAAGGTGGAACTTATTTCTAAGAGCAACTTATTAGAGAAAAATATATTCACACTTATAGATGCCCAAGAAAGCCTAACCGAAAGTCAATTTAAACACCTAATTAATAAGTATTGGGAGCATGTAGAAACGCACACCTATCTAACCCATTTAATGTGTACACATCTTTCGGAATACATTAAAGATGTCTCTAAAAACGTGAGTGATATGTTTGCTTTGCAAAGCAATTATTTTTCAACACATCATTCCGAAATAAAAAGAACGTTTGGAGTGTTATTAACATCAATGTTTAACAACACATTGCTGACTTATAGTAAGAAAAAAAGTAACATTAATAAGACACCTCTTAAGAACAAAAAAACTGTTTCCAGTAAAAAGAAACCTCCTAAAAAACCGCAACTTATTAGTAATGAAAAAGCTGATAGGTATTTATTAGAAACTGTTTTTAATATTCCTTCTAAAATGACAGCAAAAGTTGTCAATACAGTAAACAACACTAAAAAATAATTAAATTATACGTCAAACGTGCGTAAGTTTGACGTTAATTGTTATACAACATATTTTCTTATAGTCGCTTGATAATTTTTATTACTTAGTAATAAATTGTTGTAGGTAAATATTTATCACTACCTTGTATACACCTAAATATCAACCAAATATGAAATCACAATTTCTCTACACTGTCATCGTCATATTATTTCTTGTTTCTTGTAAACAAAAATCTTCCAAAGTATCATCCTTAATAAACTATCAAGGAGATGAAACCTTTTCTGTTATCTATGGAAATGCTACTATAGGTCACCTTAAAACCCATATAGCTGGAGATACCATTCAAATAGATTACGCATATAAAACCAATGGTCGCGGACCTACCATAAAAGAAACAGTTGTGTTAAATACAGACGGCTATCCGGTTCAATGGGATATTACTGGAAATTCAACGTTTGGGAATCCTGTCGATGAACACTATACCATGGCTGAAAGCCTTGCTTCATGGACAGATGCCACCGGTAGTGATAGTACAACCGTAGACAAGGCCTTATGGTATATCAATCAATCTGGAAGTCCTTATTCAATAATTCTTACAGCACGAAACCTGTTAAAATCTCCCGATCATTCGGCAGATGTACTACCCGCAGGCTCTCTAAAGCTAACAGAAATGGAAAAAACAAGTATTACTGTTGATTCCATCACCCTAGATCTTACCACCTACGCAATGTCTGGAGCTGATTTAAACCCTTCTTATTTTATTGCTGATAGTGATTTACGTTTATTTGCTTTGATTAGTCCATCTTTTATTATGATTCGCGAAGGATTTGAAGAACATGAAAAAAAACTAAGGGGGTATGCCGAAAGATATTCCACAGAACGATTTGAATCACTACAAAGAAAATACGCCCATAACTATGGCAAAAATGTTCGTATTGACAATGTCAAAATATTCGACCCAAAAACATTAGCACTCACACCTCTATCATCAGTTTTAATAGATGGTGAACATATCGTAAGTATCGATGCCCCTAATACTAAAGGCGATGGTGAAATAGTCATTGATGGAGCTAACGGTACATTGGTAGCTGGTATGTATGAAATGCATGCACACACAGCAGATGAAGATGCCTTATTGAATGTACTAGCTGGAGTGACCTCTTTCCGGGATATGGGGAACAACAATGAAGTGTTGGATGAGTTAGTTAAAAAAATTAATTCTGGAGTTTTAGCAGGCCCCAGAATACATAGGCTGGGTTTTATTGAAGGGCAAAGTGAATACAATGCAAACGGTGGGATTTTGGTTTCTAGTAAAGAAGAAGCTCTTGCAGCTGTGGACACCTATCACGAGATGGGTTTTTACGGAGTAAAACTATACAACTCCATGAACGGAGATTGGGCGCCAGACATTGTCGATAAAGCACATGAGTATGGAATGTTTGTATGCGGACATGTCCCAGCATTCTCCAATGCAAATGATATGTTAAGGGCTGGTTTCGATGAAATGACACATATAAACCAAACCATGTTAGGCTGGGTATTAGAACCCGATGAAGATACACGAACACTACTTCGTCTTACGGCCTTAAAAAGATTTCCAGACTTAGACCTAAATAGTCCCAAAGTGCAAGAAACACTAGAATTATTTGTAACGAATAATACAGCAATAGACCCAACTTTGGCAATACATGAAGTATTAATGAAAGCTAGAAATGGAGAAGTCTGGGAAGGCACTAATGATATAATAGACCACATGCCTCCAAATGCACAGCGTGAATTTAAGGTTGCGCTGTCAGATGTGGCTACCCCAGAAGAAGACCAAGCTTATCGCGAGGGGTATGAAAAAATTATAGAGACCTTAAAAATGATGAAGGAAAAAGGAATCTTTATCGTACCCGGGACTGATTTGGGAGGGGCTTTCTTTTTCCATCGTGAATTAGAGCTTTACCAACAATTAGGTTATACACCAGCAGAACTTTTGAAACTGGCCACCTATGATATGGCGCAATATTTAGGAGATCAAGACCTAGGAAGCATTGCACCTGGAAAATTAGCCGATTTCTTCTTAATTCCTGGAAATCCAGTAGAGGACATCAAAGCTATAAAAACAATTTCTATGGTCTCTCGAGGTGGTACAATCTACTATCCTAGTGAAGTGTATCCAGCCTTTGGTATTAAGCCTTTTACTACAATACCTAAAGTGGTGGAAGAATAGAAAGATTAAACAATAGTTTATAACGCGCTACAATATTTAACACTCAAAATTTCATTAAGAATGATAACATCTTTTATAGCAAAGTTTTCTGAAATACCTAATTATGTTAAAAGTAGAAGTACTAGATATCCAAGATATGGTTGTTAGAGAATAATCAATTAAAAACGACTCACAACATGAATAGTTATTCTACATTATAATCTACTTTATTTGGAATGAAAAGACTTTTAGAATTTATTTTTATTGGCTTGCTTTTTTGGGGTTGTACAAATAAAAAAACTGAATTAGTCATTCTTGGAACTGTTCATCAGCCTGTTCAAAATTTTACACCCGACAGCCTTTACAATATCTTGGTTAAAATTAAACCAGACTTGATACTTTATGAAGTGGATTCTTCATTCTTTACCAAAGAATTTAACTTTAAGAAAACCTGGGAAAGCAATGAAAATATTTCCACTGTAAAATACATGAACAACTTTAATGTAGATGTAAGACCATACGGATTTACAGGAAGAAACGAATATAGGATAAGAATAGGGTCTCGTCCAACAGATAGCAAAGCATTCAAGTTTTTAGACAGTCTTTACAGAAATAACCAGCTGAGTGCTTTGGATAAAAGAATTTATCAAAACTTTCTTGAAGCAAATGATACTCTTAATTCATTTGCCTATTTAGGAGCAAAAGCCTTTAATAATCCTAAAACAGATAAAGCTGCTGAAATCAGGCAAAAATATCATTATAAAGAGCTTTTAAGCATAATGTCTAAATATCCTATTTTCTCTGACACATATCACGTTAAAAATGACGGTGATAGTATTAGTTATTATGAAGGGTATAAAAGAGCATCTGAATTTTGGGATTTAAGAAACCATACAATGTCTAAAAATATTTTGCACTTTATTAGAGAGTACCACGGTAAGAAAATAATTGTTTTAAATGGTTATTTTCACAGGTACTACTTAAACTCTTTAATTAAGCCAAAAGAAGAAGAATTGAATTTCACTATAAAAGAATTTTACGAGTATTAAATACAAATCGTACCACAAATTAATCACTCGCTCTCCCCTACTTCTGAAGGTGATAAATTACATACGGAGAAACTGTAATCCATATGAGAAACAGTCCCCAAACACGCCCTTTTAAAATGTTATAGTCTAACAGTAACTTGCTCCAAGAATGACCTACAACATAATGACCAAACAAAAATTCGAAAATCACGGTCAACACTAACCAAAGCAAGCCAATTAATAGTGTTTGATTTGTAGATTCTGGTTGCCAAATTTTGAACAATACCCAAACATAGATTCCAAAAAAAACAATCATGCTTAATGTTGATAACTGATGCGCTTGAAGCTCGTTAAATTTATTAGCAACAACTTTTTCTCGGAACAAACCATTCAATATGGCTACAAGAACCATTGGGAACCATGCAAAAAAATACTTCCACATGTCTAATCAAAGTTTAGGGTGATTTCTCTTCTAAAATTAAACAAAAAATTAATACAAAAACTATCGTTAAGCTCCTTCTAGTAATAAACAAAGTATTACTCATTAACACTACCCTACTTCAAACTAAAAATATGACTACATTATGCACCACGTTTTAGGCAAAGTTTCACCGAGGGTAACACCAATTTTCACCGAGGGTAATTTCAGTTTTCATCGAGGGTAGCGACTACATTTGTAGTCAAATCAGCAATAAATTGACTACAGATGATGTCAATTTCACCTTGTGCCAACAGTTATAACATATTAACGCATTAGTTTTTTTAATCTAGTTTGATAAGCTTGAGTATAGTTTCTTTTTGCTTTTTCATCTAAAAAAGAGGCTTCAATTAATGCTTGTACCTTATCCTGTTTAGACGTTAAATTAGTAAACACGTTTTCTATTTGTTTTTTAGCTATGTTAGCTTCGCTTCCTAAAATATAAAACTGCTCTTTAATTTTACCTTTTGTTAAATTAGGTGGCAACAACCCCTCGTCTAATGCAAAATCTTTATCAGCTATATGTAATCTACTATTTAGTAAATCGTAAGCAGGACTTAATTTAAAATCTCCCAAAGGGGTTTCTATTAAAGAAAAGTTTTTAAAATGTGCATCGCCATTAGAAAATAAATAGTTAAACAAAATAAGCTTAAACAATTTAATAGACTCTATAGTATAGGCTGGCACATACGTTTTTAATAGTGTGAAAAGCTCTAAATAATTACCTGTGTACTTATAATCTTCGCCATGTGTTTGCGGGGTTCTACCTGCCAATGACGCAAAGTCTTCTTGAGCCCATTTGCTGCCATCATTTTTAACATCAAACCGTTTTGTTATATAAGCGGGTTCGCCATTTTTAAAAAATATTAGTGCATTTTCTGCGGTATCAATTCCAAACACTTGACGTGCTATTTGCATGGTTACATGCTCGTTTGCAGGCATTAAATAGGTGTTTTTACCAACATTTGGAATAGGCTTTAAGATGTATTGCCCTTGCTCGCCTTCTTGTATCAACCGTAATTTATTTTTATCTAATAAAACTGAAAATTTTTCTTGCACGCCAGATATAGACATACGGCTTCTATTGTCTGAAAATAATTCATCTGTAGTAGCATTATTTGTTGGCGAATCATACGATAAAACAACACTTACTTTTTTACCATTAAACACACGCCTTAAAGCTGTATTGCTATAAGTTGTGTAACCTTCTGCAAGTGTACTTGGGCAATATTTTATATCTGTAAAAATCATTATTTATTTACCGCTTTAATGGTTATCGCCCCGATTGTATCATGCATGGCTGTTACCATTAAGATACTAAAGTAGTCTTTAGCATCTATACGGTTTTCAAAACAAACAACTTGTTTATTCGAGCCTTCTGGCAACATGTTATAAAAAAAAGGAAACAGATATTTAGATGTATATTCTTGATGTGTTTTGGGTAGAGTTAAACTAATAGCTGGCTTATCTGAGTTATTAAACCATTGATCATAATATTTAAACACAAAGCTACCATTATCTAACTGTGATAATACCCCAGCAGCTTCCTTTTTATATAAAACTTGGACTTGTCGCATTAATCAGCTGTTAAGTTTTTAGTAGTAAAAATAAGTTCCATACCTAACGTATCACCTATTTTGGTTAACGTTTCCAGTGTTGGATTACCTTTACCACTTTCAAACTGTTTTAGTGTACGCAAACCTACACCTGAAAGATCTGCGAGCATTTCCTGTGTAATTTTAAGCGTATCTCTACGGGATTTTACACTTTCTATTAATGTTTTATAGTGCATTTTATCGCTCTTTTAATGTAAAAATATAAAATATTTACAAATAATCACAAAAAAAGTGCATTAAAATACACTATTGATTGATTTTCACCAAAACAACCATTAGAACACCTTAAAAAGTGCGCCGAAATGCACTTTTTAAACAGTAAAGCGAATTATTTTTTTAAGCTGTAAAAGAAATCTCACCGAGGGTAACACCAATTTTCATCGAGGGTAATTTCAGTTTTCATCGAGGGTAGTGACTTCATTTGTAGTCAAATCAGTAATAAATTGACTACAAATGTAGTCGATAATATAACAAATTACTATTTTATAATCTTTGTCTTCTTCCTCATCAAAATGTAGATTTCATAAATCTATTTTTATATGTTATCTTTCTTATTTAACGTTACAGATTCAAATAACTCTCGTGACACCTGTTTTAGATCTTGAGAGATTTTCTTTTTTAATGTTTTACGATAAAAAAGATTGTCGCCATTTGTTATAAAATCTACGTTAGATACTTTATGCGCCTTAATCAGCTTTTCTAATTGTAATTTATTTATCGACGAGTGATCACTTAAAAAGTCTGATAACTTTAATAATAGAACTATTTCTTTTTTTAATGTTTCTTTAGCTAATTCTAGTCCTTTTTCTACGATTTGTTTAATATCTAACTCAATTTCTTTTGTATCATGGTAGCTTAAATTGTCATTTTCATCTGTGTTATATTCTATTGGTGTATTACCTAAACCATTATATTTAAGCATTCTTCCTACAAAGCGCGTCGCTTGACTTATATCTTCTGAAGCTCCCGTAGTTATGTAATCCTCGCCAAACACTAACTCTTCAGCAACCAAACCTCCTAAATAAACCGCTACACGTTTTTCTATTTCGTGTTTAGCTATATATTTCCATGGCCATTTTGTATGCACATAACCAAAACTTGTAGGATCTGATGTCATGGAACAGACATGTTCTGGAACAACTTGTAATAAAATTGCAGATAAAACGGCATGACCACTTTCATGCACAGCTGTTATGGCCTGAATGTCATTTTGTTTAGGCTTACGCATATCTTCAAGAGGTGTTGACACCTTAAATGTCTTTTTATGTATCTTATGTTTAGCATTAAAATACTCCGCTATAATATGATTGTCTAAATACGTTAAGTTGATGGTATCTACATCAATATATTTAAGCATGATTTCTGATATCATTTCTGGTAAATTAGATTGCACCATAAAGTTAACTGTCGTTTTAACTGGTCTTACGCCTTGCGTTGGAAAAACACCTTCTTTATAGATTAACCCTGATAAAGCTTCAGAAAACGTTAAATAGATACCAAAACCATCTTTTACTTTTTGAGAAATTTGAGTTAGTTCATAGGCTATAATTTGGTTATAAGCTTCTTTGTTCAAGGAAGGATAAATAATATGATTATTCCCCAGCCTAGCAATTTGTTCTTTTCTAAATCGACAAGACAAGGCTCTTTTAATTTGTGGTAATGTTATTTTTAATGACGCTTCATGGAAGTTATCGGCATTTATATCTGCACTAAGAACGCCACTCATAGAATACGCTTCATCTAAATTTCCAACAACAAAAATTAAGGCTTTCGTAAATTTTTTTATATTAGGTTTTTTGGCTATTCTAATAACCTTATCTAGAAACATAATGGTCTCATCACCATCCAATGTCATAAGATGAGACTTTACGTCTTCCATTAAATAAACCCCTAATTGTCCCGAACTAAACTCAACAATATCACTATAATATATTCTTTGAACGAACTGACACGGTTGTTCTCCATCATTATCAAAGTCAAAGTGATGATCTTGTTTTTCTAATTCTGAATTAAATAGCGCAACACCTTCTACCACGACACCATTTTTTACTTTTATCCCAGCCTTTAACAAATGCTTTAAAAGCTCTACATGAGTAATAAAATTGTATAACCCTCGTTTCCAAAAGTGGTACTCTATCTTGCCTGAATCTATTAAATCCCAAACTTTACGATTGGCATCCTCATTAATTTCTTCTCGCATCGGCCCTTTTAAAGTCCTAGAATGTTGAAATTCATCAAGCATAATCATGATAGGGTTCTCTTCGTTGTTATCGGACAATTCTTCTAGATCTCTATGAAGAGAGCTATTACGCTTATCTCCTAAGTCAAACCTGTATAACTTGTTAGAGTAATGCATCAACTCTGCCATACGTTGAATTAAAGACGTTTTACCAACGCCTGTCAACCCCCAAAGATTTATAATCAATGGTCTATCTTGATAATCGTTTAATATATACCAAGGTCTGATTTGATTAATAAGCTGATCTATGGCATGATCTATTCCAAAAAACTCTTTTTTCAATTGTTTCTTAGCATATCCTAATTGTTCTTGTTTTTTTACAAAGTTGGCTTTTAAAGCATCTAACTGTTTACTCATTTTTTGGATTTTAAATTAACAACACAACAAAAGAACAATCACACTACGACAAACTATGTCGACCTAAAGAATTTACGCGTCTTCTTTAAAAAAATTAATGATTACTTTTATCTTTCTTAAACGAGCTAACGCAATGGCATGTTTTGTTCCAGTACTTTTTCCGTCCCAAAAAACAATTACTAGGTCGGCAAATTCTATCATGGCCGCATTTCTCACAAAACCTGCCGCCTTTCCAAATGTTTTCCAATCTGGCTTAACAATGGTTAACTTTAGTTGGTTCTCTTCGGCGTAACGTATCGCCAAGCGATCTGCACCTCTGGCTCCGCCGCTTATTATCTCAACCTCATCTAGTTGTCGCAACTGCAAATCACAAACTCTTTTTAAATTTTCATAATTGGCATAGGTCCTGCTTCCCGCTATTAATACTCGTAACCTCATGTTTTTGCGCTTGTTTATTTTTAAATGTTAGGGCTGTATTTTAAATTCCTTTTATAAAACAAATAAGTATGCTCGCCAATAGATGTCGTACTTAATTTTTTATGCTATATTTAGTACATCGTCACTATTTGACGTTCTAGAAATCTAAATTCGCAAACCATGTCTAAATACCATATTTCAAGACGCTTACAATTTATCATTCAATTTATTCATGATAAAAAACAAGCCTCTAAAGAGGACATTTTAGAATTTTTAGCCGATAAAGATTTTAATATTTCATCACGGACTTTAGAACGTGATTTTGAAAAAATTAAAGCCGATTTTGGTATAGAGCTTACGTATAGTAAAAACAATAACGGATATTATATAGATGAAGAGAAAAGTGTGAAGGTAGAGTCATTTTTTAGGTTTTTAGAATTAGTATCATTAGCCGATGTGTTTGCAGATGGACTTAAGAACAATAACAAAACATTAGAATATGTTCAGTTTGATGACTCTAGCCATTTAAAAGGTATTGATAATCTTGAAACTATCTTAATGGCCATTAAACAGGAACGTGACCTAGAATTCACACACTATAGCTTTCATTATAATACATATAAACAAAAGATTGTGACCCCTATAATTATTAAAGAATATATAAATCGCTGGTATCTTGTGGGAGTTCCTAAAGGTGAAAACGATATTAGAACATTTGGTATTGAACGCATTACTAATATAAATTTAGGAGAACTATCGGTAATTAACCGATCATCCTATGTACAACAAACACATCGTTTTGAAAAGATAATTGGTTTAATGTACTCTAATAAATCACCGGAACACATAGTCCTTAAGGTAACCCATTTACATTTAAAGTACTTAGAGAGTTTGCCGTTACATCCTTCTCAAAAAACGTTACCCCATCCCGATGATGGTTTTGCGGTAGTTACCTATAATTTAGTCCCTAACTACGAGTTTATCATTGAAATATTAAAAATGAGTATCGAAACTGAGGTTTTGGAACCTCAATGGCTTCGAGATCGTATAAAAAAAGAAGTTGAACAAATTTATAATAAATATAAAGACTAACTGTATGAACATTCTATACCTACACGGCTTAAACGGCAACTTAAAACCAGAAAAAAGACAGCTTTTGCAACATTATGGTTTGGTGCATGCACCTCGCATAGATTATGAAAATAATCCTGATGCTATATCTTGGTTGTATAAACAATACCAAAAGGAAAGTATAGACGTAATAATAGGTAGCAGCATGGGAGGTTTTGCAGGATATCATCTTTGCAAACGCTTACAAACACCTGCCCTCCTATTTAATCCTGCTTTAGCTCGCAGAAGTGTCCATCAAAATACGATTTCTACACCGCCAAACAACAATCATACTATGGAAATTGTTTTAGGTGCTAAAGACACTGTTGTTTTCCCTAAAGATACATTAACATATCTTGGAGAACAGATAGAAAATGAGCAACACTATACCATAAGTATTTTACCGGAATTGGAACATCGTATTCCCATACCTATTTTTGAAAATGCACTCTTTAACTTCTTTAACAGAAACCAGCTATGAAAAAACTGTTTTAGATGATATCCGAACGCCAGAAATGGTGTATGAATCAACAGAAGCTAAAAAGTTTGTGGTGGTACGAAGCTATGCTGATTTTGTTACGTATATAAAAGATAATGGACCACCACCACTTATTAGTTTTGATAATGATTTAGGGTTAGATAAAAGTGGTAAAGTTGCTCCAGATGGGTATGCCGCTGCCAAATGGCTGGTTTACGAGTCTGACTTAAACCTTAAAGACCTAAAATTTAACGTACATTCGGCAAACCCTGTGGCTGCAGAGCAGATAAGAGGACTTTTAAATAATTACATCAACTTTTTGAATACAAAATGATACATATGACCACTTTAATAGATTTTTACAACAATTTCGAAACACTTTGGGAGAAAACAGAAGAAGAACTTGATAAAGCCTTACCCAAAATTATTCATGAGCTTGAACAAAATGCCAAACCAATTGCCAATACATCTTTCGAAAATGTAAAGTCCCTTTGGGGTGTTTATGTGTTTTTTATAATTCCCAACAAAAAATTCAACGAGAAAAAACTAATAAAAGATTGGGAAAACAGTAATGAAGGCCATATCAAGTTTCCTAAAGTATGTAAATCTCGATTTGAAAAAAGCATACATAGCAAAACCACTCATTACACGTTCTACATTGGTAAATCTGAACAAGTTGGCAAACGCATTAAAGAGCATATTACCCACAACAAACACGCTTCAACCTATGGTTTAAAACTAAAAGACAGACATTTTACAAACACACATAAAATCACGTATGCTTATTGGCAACTTCCCAACACACTACAAGAAAATAATAATAAACCCATAAAACAGTTTATCATAACGCAACTAGAACGCAAATTAAGAAACCGTTTAAATCCTTGGATTGGGAAGCAATAACTATAAAAATTAGCCTCTATTAATAAGTACTTTAATTTCCCCCACTATTCTACTAAATTTACTATTTAAGTTCCTAATAAAGGCTTCAAAACCATATGAATATTTTCAAAAGCTTTATTATTAATTTGTTTATTTTCATATAAAACATTAATTCTAACACAGCTTAAAGTATTAGCTACGTCAATATTTCGAATCATATCTTCTTCATTCATGTTGCCTCCAAATACCACAACCATGTGATATTCTAAATCATCTGAAATAGTGATATTTTCACGAGAATCTAACTTAAAAGTTTTATTAAATTTGATTTCATTTCCTTTGTCGTCAACATTCTTTAACCAATCTCTTTTACTAGTCACCCAAGCTTTATTGTGATTTTTAAGTTTACGTATGAAGTTATCTTTTTCGGTTAAATAATTTTCTAATTTTCTATTCCAGCCCAAATTAGTTTTTAAATCAAAATAATGTGTAAGTACATTGTTTTCATTAATAATAGCTAAATCAGGTTTAAAGGATGTTGATTTTTCATTGCCAGGAAATCTTGTAGAAATCACTTTGTCTACAAAAAATTTCAAATCAGTTCTATTTAAGTATTGAGCTACATATAATGCAAATACATCTTCACAATACCCTGATATCGCATGAGCCATTCCTCTACGAATATGAAAACCTCCATTACCGTCAATAAGTTCTCTTGATTTATAAACCTGACATTTAATCTTTTCAATTAATTTTTCTTTAGTCATTGCATTAGTCTTTTGTTTCATAATATTGTTTTTCCTTATTTTAATCATTATTCTTTCAAATCTACCTTACCAACACGTCAACAGGTGTCGATGTTAAATCACTTTTATTGAAAAGTGAACATAACAGGTAAATGATCTGATAGTTCCCTAACAAACTTTAAGTTTTTACACGTTTTAACTAAATCTATAGCTTGGGCATTTATCTTTATAAGATATTCGTTGTAATATACATTGTCTATAGCATGATTTCTGTATTGCCCAAAATGACATTTTTGTTTAAGAGTGGTTTTTGTGTTTGACAATGCATTTTGAAACCCTATTTCATATAACGAATTCCAAACTCTATGCTTTTCAGTCAAGTTAAAATCTCCCACTATTACAACAGCTTCATGGCTTAAAGTTTTCACCAAACTAGTAAAGTGTATAATTTCTTCTTCTGGCTTATCGTAATACTTTCTAGAATGGAAGTTTACTATACTTATTGGTTGGTCTTTATCCTTAAACTTAAAATTAGCTATATAAGGTTCTCTATACATTTCATTTTCAAATTTAGATGCTAAGTAAGGCTCATTCAACATTTTTACTCTATGGGTTTTCCATAAAAAAGCATAACGCTCACTTATATGGGAAGATGGACTTTTTGTAGGGTTACTAATGGTATAATCCCATTTGCTACCCATCCTGTTTAGTTCATCAGCTATTTTAGCCACTGCTTGAGCACCTGCTGGATCTTTAGCAACGACTTCTTGTATAGCTACTAAGTCTGAGCGTCTAAGTATTTGAGCTATTTGATGAATTTCTTCTGCATTTTTTGTTCTTCCTAGGTCTCTAATATTCCAACTCATAATATTTAATGGATTATGAGATGAGACATTATTCGAAGAGTTTACTTCTTGTAAACTAAGAGCGCTATTTGATGAATCTGTAAATTCATTAAAAAGTTTATCTGAATGTGAAACTTCAGGTAAACATGAACAGAATAAAATTAATAGTAATAGACCTATTAATTTAAGATTGACTTTCACCATAGATTTTATTAAAAATTATGTTTTACTAAGTCTGAAATGTTATTAAGAGCTGCTACTTGAACAGCGACATACTTCTTTTTATTGTCTCTAATTGTTATTACTGGTTTTATAGATGCAGGTCTGTGCTTTGAAAATTCTTTAGTTTTGGCATCGGGATGACTAGTTAAGGTTTCATACAAGACATAGTTTTGAATGTTTAAAGAACTTGTGGTTTGTTTTATGTTGCAAAAGGGAGTGGATACCTTTTGAATATTTTGTATTGTTTTATTCAATTCTGGAGCAGAATTGAAATAAGGGTATTGCACTCTGCCTTGAATATAATCCACAATACTAATATCTAATATGGTTTCAATATTGCTATGTATATCATTTAGATAGTTTTTGTATAGTGTTTCAAAGACCTCATTTGTGTTATTTTCTTCAAGGATATAATTTTCATGGAATGTTAATGAAAGGTTAGGCAGATTCTTTAAAAACGTGTTTTTTTCCTTTTTGATATAATCAAGTAAAGGTTTTTTTTGAACAACATTTACAACAAATGTAGGAGAGTCAAATAAGGTTTCATTAAGAGTTTCTAAACTTTCCTTTTGCCAGTTTTTAATTTTTTCAAAATAGATTGAAAGGGCTTTGTATCTTATTATAAGGTTTTTATTCATTTCATCGAATAGCTGAAATAAGTTATCTGCAATTTCAAAACGATAAAGTTCTCTTTCATGTGATAATCTTGGGTCTTCAATAACTGTAGGTTGTTGTATAACTTCCTTTTTAGTAAATAGAAGTTTACAGCCATAAGTTATGAGTAAAATACTGCCTAATACACCAATTAAAGAACTGGGTGTTGTTATATATGATTTAAAAAATAAACTAATAAGAATAACGAACACACCCCCGGCAATAAAAGGCCAAGGATTTTTGTTACTTTTTTCTGGTTCTGCTTGGGGAATAGCAGGGGCTGGAATTTCTTGAGCTTTTAGATCTTCAAATAATTGTTTTCTAAATAAAGGGTTTTTAATTTGTTCTTCATTCTCTTCGTTTTTTAGGGCTATTAAGTCATAATCTTTTTTTACTTTTCTTAAATCCCTTTTCTTTTTACGTAGATTATATTCTTTAATGACTTTTCTTCTTATTAATGAATCATTTAAGAATGAGAAGCTAGCATTTGAATCATAGTTAAATTCACTAAATGATAAATCTACTATATCTGTAATAACAAAGGCTTCTAAACAAAATTCAGTATTAGCTATGTAATCATAAGGCGCATAACAATAGCCATTTTCTCCAAAATTTCTACCCCAGCTATTTCTTATTTTAAACAGTTTTTCTTCTTCGTTATAACCAACGATTAACATAGCATGATTACCATGGTTTTCAAAGCTTGCTTCGTCTTTCGAAGGGAATGGAACAAGGCCTGTTTTGTCTTTTGGATAAAAAGATTTAAATAGTTTTAAGCCTATTATAATTGGGTGTCCATTGGCAATCGCGTGTTTGAAATCCTTTTCGGTAATGTTAACTCTATAGGCTTTTTCTACAACTTGATGCTGTGCTTCTGTATAAGCTTCTTCTCCTGGTTTTACAGAGAATGATTCAATTTTATATGGGTAATTTTTAGAATAACATGCACCATGTTTTTTTACTGAATTAATGGTTTCCAATAATGTTGCACCCGTATCATCAGAGATATTTCCTAGGATTTCTCTGGTATTGTAGTAAATGAAAAGTTCGCTAATGTCTACATTCTTATTGTTACGTTTTGCTGCAAATTCGTAAACAGCTGAAACGGGAAATGCAGTGCAGCTTCCTAATTCTCCTTGGTCTTTTACCTTTGAAAGGTATTTAGATAAATCAATGGCTTTAGGAATAGGCTTATCTTCGAAGGAGTAAAAGTCCTCATTTAAATTTACAGGAGAAGGGATGTAACCAGACGCGTTAATTCTCTTACCTTCAACACTAAAGATGCCTTCTTCAAAAGATATGTCTAAATCAGAATAAATTTCGGTGGATTGTTCTTTTAATATTTTTAGCGACTTTTCATCATTTTTTATAGCTTGGTTGAGTTCGGTTATTTTATTTCTTAAAGCCTTTTGTCTATGAAAATCTACTCTGTTTTCTTTATCTAAATATTTATTGAAATAATCAATAATATCAAATTCTAAATCACTTATATTTAAACGCAGATTAGTCCAATTTATACCTTGTAGTTTCTTATCATCTTCACCTAAAAGATTAGCAAGAATTACTTTCGACTCACCAATTGTATAGTTAGAATCGGTAACAAATAATTCTAATTTATCTTTAAAAGAATTAATGTATTCCTCCGAGTTTGCTGTTAAATTTTGATTGTTTTCCTTACTGTAGGGGTATTTAGTAAAGAATTCATTGAAAAAATTCTGGTGCTCTGAAATAAAAGGATTACATTTTAGAATTATGTCTCTGAATTGAATGCCTTTATCATCATATATACCCTCTTCTTTAAATTTATACTGTAGTATTTTATTGGTTATGACACTTCTAAATAAGATTTCATTAAAATGAATGATACCTATACCAAAAATTTTTGTTTTGTTTTGTATAGCTAATGAAGTCTGGCAAACCATTTGGAAAACAAAAAACTCAGCTAACGCAAAGGCAAGCCAATTTGAGCTTAGGTGTAAAATGATTTTATCTGTATTTCTGTCATCTATATAGTAAATATCTTTTATTAGGTCTGAATATTCTGGAATCGTTTTTTCAAGTTCTTTTAACTCGTTTTTTATATTAAAATTATCATTGTGATTATTACTATCAAGAGAATATGTTATAACAAACAATTTTATATCAACTCCTGAAATAATCTGATTAGAGCTTAAATCCTTTATTGCTTGTAATAACTTGTTTAGTATAAAAACACTTTCTTTTTCAGCTAAAGAAACAACAATATTGACAATAACAGTGTCGCTAATGGAATCATTTACAAGACCAACTAAGTTTTTTATTTCTGCATACAATTCATAGTCGAACCAACTTTTTATGTCATCGTTATCGGAAAGTTGAAATTCTCCCTGTTTCAGAACTTTAAGTTTATTTTTATCCTTTTTCAATTCCATAGAAGAGGAAAGGATAAAACTTTCGTAAAATACTGGTTCATGATCTTTAAAATGCTTGTCAATTCGTTTGATAAGTATTTTACCTTGTTTATTAATACCAATATTTATTGAAGGGGAAGACATAAAAAGTTTTTAAAAGGTCTAATTTGTATTAGATAAAAGTTGTGTTTTGTTTATTTAGCTAAAACTTTTTTAACAAAATTAATTTCATCGCTAAATAGTTCTCTAACCTTAATCATTTTGGAATCTTTTAGCTCACTGTTTTCAAAATTCTTTTTTGAATAATGATCATTGTAATTAGAAGACTCAGTGACTTTTTTAATTAATTTTTGGTTTTCGGTTTCACCAATTTCGGAAATCTTATTGTCTATCATTGATTTAAACTCATCCTGCAGTTTAAGTCTTTTAAAATCAAGAAAAGCCTCATCCCTATAATTTCCAAGTTCTATCCAATAGTCATCAATAGGGTCTCCTTGTTCTTCACTATAAGCCAAATAATTTTCACCATCAAATTTGATGTAATCATAAATAAATCCAGTAACCCAATACTCCAAACTGTGATCTTCACGTTTAGTTGGGTATATATCAAACCCTTCTCTATTCATTCTCAAAACCCAGTTAGCATCTACATGATGACTTATTTGACTATTATCTCTTTTTTCTTTGTAAAGCGTCATATTTGAGACTGCATAAATAGGAACAGTAGCCTCCATTCTATAAATAACAATTCTGTCATGCATACTAGTGGAGTTAAAATCAGCTTTTTGATTAGACTCTAAAAGATTTTTTACAATATCATTTTTTATTAAAATTGACGATTTTAGATTAGGAACCCCTATAATAAATGCTTCATGGTGTTGCCTGTTAACAACATGTCCTTTGTAATTATATGACCATAGTGGATTTGATTTTTCAATTAGTTCCTTAACAATATTATCTAACTCTTCTTCACTATAAGTTGATAAAACTTCATCTATTTTTTTATTACGGTATTCAAGAGCTTTAGGCAACCCCTTTGAATATCTCCATAAAAAGTCTGAAATTATTCTAGTTGAAACTTCTGAGAAATCATATATTCCTCCTTCATTTGAGCTAATACTTTGTATAAAATCTGACACATTTACATCTTTATCATAAACACTCACTCGATTAACAAAGTCTCTATGAAGCTCTTTCACAAACTTTTTAGGTTGTTCATTAATTTGATTTTGGAGTCCAATAAATTTAGATTCACACTCTTCTTCAACTTGTTGTAACTTTTGTAGTATATTTTTAACATTTTGATCATGTTTACTAATTGCTAACAATAATTGATTAAAAAATGTTATAGCATATTGACGCCTTAATACTTCATGCATATTAGCTGCAATCTGGTTAACCATTTGAACTATCTCCTCCTTAGTATCTTTTAACTTTGAGCCAAACTTACGTTCCATAAAACTTAAACCATTTAATTCAGAAATGTTTTGATTTAAATGGCTTCGGAATACTTCATTATTTTTAGATTTTTCTACATGCTCCGACTTCATTTCTTCCAAAAAAACATTTACGTGTTTTTTAAGAGCATTTAGAAACCTATCTATATTACCAACTCCAGAAGGTTTATTGATATGTTCTATAATAAACTTACCAAGCTTCTTTTCAACATCTGATTTTTTAGTTGAAAAATTTGATTCTATTTCTTGTTTTGCAGATTCGTCTACAGATTGTAAATAAGCTTTTATTTCAGAATCAATAGAGTTTGCATCCTGTATGTATGTATATTGAATTCTTGGCACTTCAGTTAAAAGCGAGTCAATTAAATCGTTGTTCTCATCCCCATTATTTTCTCTAATTTTGGCAGCATTAATAAATATATCATCTAAATCAAATGAGTCCGTTTCTGGTGTAATAAGATTATTTATTACACTAACAGAAGCTTTATGGGCATAGATATTTCCTAATTTGTTTCCGTCATAATACAACTCACTTAAACCTAACCCACAAGCCCAAGAATCTTTGTTTTCGACTTTCATTGACCCTCCTGCAATTACAGTTCTAACATTATCATAAGAGCTAGTCATTCCCCCACTTAACTCACTGGCTCCTGTAAACATTGCTAAGCCTATCAATTCACTTAAATCATTAATATTAGTATAAGTGTTTGCATTTTTGTCACTATTATTTATTGTAAAAACTAAATCAAAAGGAGGTTTTTCAATTTTAATCGTTTTATTAGCGTATTTTATTTCTAAAGGTTTTTTATCATAATTATGATGCATTAAATAATCTAAATCATGTAATGCTCCATACCCATTGGGTAAAACATTAGCCATTGCTGGACCATTCATCATTGAGTTAAAAACATCAGGTAAAATAGCGAAACCTATAGTTGAAACTCCTACTGTAGAATTAATACTTTTAGAAACTTCTTTAACAATATAAGCAACATCTAAAAAAGTTCCACTACCTGTACCTCCTGCAACTGAAAACATCATATTTATTTCGACATCATTACCATTCACTTCAAACTTGTCATTACTTATAGCATCAGCATTTAAAATAGCTGTAAGTTTAGATTTAATAGCACTTTCAATTGCGCCATAATTAAAATGAGTGGCAAACCTTCCATTAGATCTCACTTGTCCAGCCCCATCAGTAAGACTAACTAACAAAGATCTATTGGAACTTGGAACAAAATCAAACAGTCCCGCCTGTTGCCTTAAAACTTCTTGAGGATCTCTTACTCTAATATGCAAAAACTCAGAAGCATCAAGACCTATTCGTTCACCTCCTAAATGACTATCAATTTTCACATTAATACTATCACCATCTGTGTCAAAAGCAAGAAACGAGGTCATTGGAGGGATTTCTCCATACGTGTCTATAAAGCGTTTTTTTGTATGTAATATTGATTTTAAACCTGTTCCTCCTAATCCGATGAAAAGACTTCTTTTTAATTTTGCCATGATATGATGTTTTTATGAATATTGGATTTCTATTATATGTTTTTCTGTTTTGACTTTATATGAATTGTACGGTTCCAAGTTGATCGATGGTGGTGATATTTGAGTTCCAAGAGGAAGCTTTATTTTTATTTTTTTTCCTCTACCAGGTCTTAGAATTATATCTTTATCATAGATTGGATTTATTTCGTACTGTATCTTTCCTGTAAAAACCTTATTAAAATATTTTTGTTTTTTGGGAGAACTTGTAAGAATGATAAGTTTAATATTCCTGTTTAGGAGGACACTTCCAAAGTAAGGTGATAAAATTTGAATTCTTCCTTTTTTAAATTTTGGATAAATTTTATTTCTCAAAAAAAGAAACCAGATAATTAATGCTGAAGAAATAAATGTAAAAACAATAATTAAGGCTTTTTTTAATGGGTTCATTATGAGCTTGTGCTCAGCCTCCCATTTAAAAATTCTTGTTTCGTTTGATGTATTGAGGTCATTATTGTTTATTAAATCCAGGCTATGTTGTGCAACTGAAATAAAACCAGACGTATAACCTTCAGGGTAGTTAGGAAGCAGTTTCAGCCCCAATTTTAAAGTTCCCGTTTTAGCATTTTTACTGTTTATAGTGAAAGTATTGTCTATTACTTTATTGTCGTTGATATAAAGTTGTAAACTTTTATCTCTTATTTCTTTTTGAAATTCGCCGACAAATTTGATGGTAGCTGAAGATGATTTTTCTAATGAATAGTCATTAAAATTAAACCTAAGTGATTTCGATAATGTAATAGTGTCACATTTGCAAAATAAAAATGGTTGATAGTATTCAACAACTCCAAAATTAGTAGTTTCCCCTTGAAAAGAATCTTCTTTTTGACAGTTAAAAAAGAATAATAAAGAAGCTAGTAAAATGGTAAGGGTTTTATTCATTTTCTACAAATTCTAGGGTTAAAACTCTTTCTTTCTTATTTCTAATTACTAAATTGATAACTGGGTTTAAAATTTTTAAATTATTATCTGTAGAAAGAGTTAAGGGGATAATTGACTCTATTGGTAAATTTTTACGAAGAGCTTCAAAAGTAGAGTTGTTTTTTGTTTTTAGTCTAACAACAATTTTTTTATTTTCAACTTTGATATCATTCTCGACAACTTCAAATATTGAATTATTTTTTAAGTTAATTTTCAAGAATATCTGGCCTTTTATGTAATCCCAATTGTTTGCATTTAATTCGATTTCAAAGTTTTTCGGATTATCGTGTAGATTTACTTTTATATTATTAGAATATGGTTTGATAAAAGCAATGTTCATATTCGTTCCTTCTACTGAATAAGCGTTACACTGTTTTTTTATAATGTTTATAATAGGTTTGTTTAATGCTGTTTTAGAGAGCATAACGTAAAAAAGGTGAGATTCACTTTTACTTGAAAAATTACACCAATTATCAAGAGATATTTTCAAATCTTCTTCACTAAAATCAATTTTACTTGTTTCTTTAGTGGCACTAGGAATTGGTGATTGATTACCGTCTGTTAACAAAAATATATAGTTAACTCTATCGGAATCAATATTGTTTTTCGCTGTTTCTAATGCAGAATAAATGTCTGTATATCCACCAGGAACATTTTTTATAGAATAGTTATCTATTGTTTTTTTGGCCTCAAGAAAAGAAGCTTTATCTCCAGCCTTAAAAGTCCAGTTTTCAAGTTCTGAATATGTATGAGTTGCTTGAAAAGGTATTATTTTAACAACGGTCTCAGGATCCCTAATATCTTCAATTCCTTTGTAGAGTGCCTTTTTAACTTCCTTAAAAATATTTCCTGAACCATCCCCTCCCCACATTGACTTTGTTATGTCAAGCATGTAAATACGTTGTTCTCTTTTGAAATCTTGTCCTAACCCTATGAAATGGCAAAGGAATAATGAAATAGAAAGAATTATTTTAAACATTAACTTAAGGATCTTGTTGGGGTTATAAAACAAACCTAAACATATTGATAAAAAAAACCTTACGGTTTTCCGTAACGCAAAAAAATAGGGGCATTTACACCAATATTGAACAATACCCCTAATCTTAATAAATACTATGGTGTTATTTCATTTTCATCATCACCATCATCTGGTGGTGGAGGTGGTGGCGGAATAATATCTCCATCCTCATCACAACACTCTGTTGTGCTTTGGGCTTCTGATTGAGAAATTGGCTCTGGATCACATGATTGTAATACTATAGCAAACAATCCTAGTAAACATATAAGAAGTTTTGTTTTCATCTGTATGATTTTTTAGACAATGTTTTCCTGTCTCACTATTAAGACAGGCTCTTACATTGCTAATCCAATCATTTAGGAAGACATCTAATGCCGTAAAAGCTTCCTTCTTTTACAAACGCTAGACAAATGGTTGGACTAACAACCACACAAATGACAAAAACTGGATCTGGAAACTTTGGAAGAGCTACGGATATATCATGGAAATTCTTTGGAAAACTATTTCCTTAAGTTTTATTAGTTTTAACCTCGTTAATCAATCTTAACTTATGCATAATGACATTTTAGAATTAGCTTTTAATAAGGCTAAGAAGGACACAGGCACAGAAACAATAACCCGCTTATCAACTTATCTTTCTGATAAAATTCAAGAAATAAGTAATGAGCCTTTTGGAGAAAGACGTTTAAGAGACTTACTTAGAAAAGTTAAAGCAGAGGAGCCTATAGAACTACGACCGCATGTTTTAAAATCACTTTGTCAATATTTAGGTTATACTGATTACGAAGGTTATATTAAAGGAGTATCAAAAACTACCCAAGTAAAACCTAGAAAGCTTACAAATAAGAGAACCTGGATTGTAGTCGTCTTTTTTATTTTAGGAGCTTTATCTATAATCATATATCAAAGTGTTACAAAACAACGCTGGATGGTTTGGGTGGAAGATCATTACGAAGAGGTAGATTTTGACACAAAAAAGTATGAACTTAAACAACTTAAGCTATACAAAGAAGAAAGGATTTTACGCTTTAAATTAATTAAAAACCCAAACTGTAATACAACTTTTTTTAATGAAGATGGTAGTCCTAAGGTATGGTATCACAAAACAAAAAATGGCAATGTTGAACTATTTACCTCTCATGGTCTTCACCCTAAAACGGGTAATACTTTAAGGCCTATTTCGACTTATATGATTAACAAGTACTTTTCTTGTCCATAAAAGAAGTCTTTGAAAGAACAAGAAACAAAATATATAATATCACCCAAAATCTCACCAAGGGTAGCGACTTCTTTTGTAGTCAAATTGTATGTAATTTGACTACAAATCGTGTCACTTTTCAATCAAATTGCTAAAAATTTGTTCACTAAAATTCTAATGACAATTCATTTTTTTCACAAAAAAATAGTACTTTTATGACAACTGATTTTTTAACAAGAATCTAAACTCGTTTTAGAACACGATTTTAAATATTTTAGCTCAAAACACCAGTAAATGACTGGTTTTGAACACATTATATAAGTTCATAACCCGGAGGTCCCGAGTTCAAATCTCGGTCTCGCTACAAATGTAATCATTTCAAAATAAACGGTTTAGGTTCGCTAAACCGTTTTTTTTATGTGTTTATTAAACGTTTTTATTACATTTTGAACACGGAAATGAACACGATTTAGAACACAGTTTGAGAAAAAACCAAATTTATTAAAAACCGGTTTTAACATTCCTTCTAAAATAGCTGCAAAAGTTGTTAATACAGCAAATAACACTAAAAAATCATTAAATTATACGTCAAACGCGCACATTTTGACGAGAAGACACTAAGGAACAGAGCTGTTAGACAATTAAAACCTCCTTTAATTCACAATAAAAAACATTTTAACCAATCTAATTGCCTTATTTTTTGTAACTCATAGTTATCTACTAATCAATACATTACAAAATCATGAAGACTAGATTAACTTTAGCAATGGTTATCATTTTTGCAATTATAATAACCAGCTGTAAAGAAAAAGAGAAAAAAACAGAAGTAGAAGAAATAAAAATAGACCTTTTAAACGATGACTTTTCAGAAGCCAAACAGGAAATAAGGGCGACTCTAGATAGCATTAGTCAAAGTGTAAAAGATGGTGATCTCGACAAATTAATCTCGTTTCATGCCTATAGTCCTAAGTTTACTGAATTTAAAAATGGGGAAATTAGAAATGGAGCAAAAGAAAACGAAGAACTTGAAAGAAGTGTTTTTGGCTCGGTAACAGAAATCTTAAAATTTAATATGAACGATACAAAAATCGCTGTCTACGGAGATGTTGCCAATGTAACAACTCATACAGATTTTCATCTTAAATTTGGAGAAGACTCAGCAATTATTAACGATCAAATGACTTTGTTATTTTTAAAAACAGATAATGGTTGGAGAATTGTTCATGAACACCACTCACCTCTTAATAAATTAGATAAATAAAAAAAACTCTGCACAATACAGAGCTTTTTAAGCTTTTTAGTCAACCAAGAACTAACCTATTAACTTCTTTTGGTTTTGTTCTTTAATAACACGTTTTACAACATTGAATAAATGCGATTTTAGAGCTTTATTTTTTTTCAAAAAATCGTGTACTTTTAAAATAAGCTGTCTGTGTTCGTCTTTGTAATTCTCTTCCTCTTTAAGTTGATCTACTTTATCTACTACTATTTCAAGTTTGTTACTATGCGTTTGTACTAGCTTTATTAAGTTAGTGGTTTCATCACACATAGCATCTAATTTGGTTACTATAGCTTTGCTTTCGTCAAAGTATTTAGAAGCGGTAAGTTGTAGCGTATAGTCTTTAATTAAGTTTTTAAAAAACTGTTGTTCTTCTTGTACAAACTGTAACTCGGAAAGCCAATCGTTGGTGTTTTTATGAATCTCCTCTGGGCTTAACCACTCTACATACTTGGCTTGGGTGTATGTTGCATTCATTGTTCTTAATTGTTTAATTGATAAAGCAAAAAGCAGTATGTTGTACTACTTTTTGCTTTAATCGTTTTAAAGTACTTCAATAACTTTTTTAGGAGGCGTTTTGGCTTCCTCTTTCTTTTGAAGGTGTAATTTTAAAATACCATCTTTATAAATGGCTTTAATATCTTGGTCTGTATTAACCGAGTTTGGTAAACTTAAAGATCTTTTAAACGAATTGTAACTAAACTCTTTTCTAGTATACGCTTCGTCTTGTTCTTCCTTCTCGTGTTTTTTTTCACCGCATACATTAAGCACACCTTCGTCGATAGTGACTTCAAAATCTTTTTTAGTAAAGCCTGGAGCTGCAAACTCTATTTCAAAGTCGCGATCATGCTCTTTTACATTCATGGCAGGCATTAAACTATCTTCTTCAAAGAAATCGTTATTAAAAAAATCATCGCTACTTAAAAAGCTTTTCAAGCCATCGTTAGTCCATGAAGGTAACAATGGACGTCTGTTGTTAAATTTAATAAGTGACATAATTATAATATTTTGGTTAAACTTATTTTACAACATTAAATTAAGTAATATGTATGTTTTTTAAAATGACTTTTATCATTTACATCACTGAAAAACAAACATTTAACACAAATTAATCAGACTTTTATGACACTTTTCAAATAATCAAACATAGCGCTTTTAAGAGTGCTTAATTCGGTAAAAAAATTATGTGCTTTTCGTTCTAAATTATCATGATGTTGTAGAAAGTAATTATCACACATCACATCTTCACATTCGTTTTTTTTCGCTATTTGATTTACATGTGCATTTATATCTTCTATAAGTTGTAAGCCTTGTCGTTCTAGTTCTTGTAGTTTTGTTTTAAACTGTTGAAGTGTTTCAAATAAATTGATAACTGAGTTTTTATACATGGGAGCACTTAAAATAAACTCATAAAACACAATTTCTGCTTTGGTATTCTCTAGTCGTATTTTACAAGTGTTTATATTGTATTGTAATTCTTCTAAGGTTTTATCGGTATTATAACTTCTGTAAGTGATATTAGTTTTCATGGCTATGGTATTAAATGATAACTTTGTCAACATCGGTTAGTTTAGGAATAGTAACATGCCAACGATAAACAGTTTCTATTTTTACTCTAAAAGCATCTAGCGCTGTTGGTTCGCCGTGTATAAGGTAAACGTTTTCTGGTATATTTTTAATGTGGCTCATCCAATTAAGCAAGTCGTCTTGATCGGCATGTGCTGATAAGCTTTCTATACTTTTTATCGTGGCTTTTACAGGATAGTATTTTCCAAAAAAACGTATTTCATGAGCACCTTCTAAAAGTTGCCTGCCGCGAGTGCCTTCTGCTTGGTATCCTACAAGCAAGACGGTTGTTGTAGGGACGTCTATTAATTGCTGTAAATAGGTAAGAACACGTCCTCCTGTAACCATACCACTTCCGGCAATGACTATTTTTGCTCTGGGGTCGTCGATGGTTTCCCAGGTTTCTTTATAGCTTTGTACAATATTAATGTGATCACACATACTATTATAGGCTTCTGGTGATAATTTATGCCATTTTGGAAAGCGTTTAAATACGTCTAACACATTATTTCCCATAGGGCTGTCTACAAAAATGGGAATGTTTGGAATCTTGTTTTTTTTATATAACTGCCATAAAATATACATAAGTGTTTGCAAGCGTTCTACAGCAAAACTTGGAATAACGAGTGTTCCTTTTTTGTAAAGCGTGTCGGTAATTATAGTTGATAGCATATCTTCTACATCTTCTTTGGGGTGTAATTTATTACCATAAGTACTCTCTATAAATAAAAAATCTGCCCATTGGGGTTTTTTAGGATCGTTTAATAAATAATCATCACGTCTACCTATATCGCCTGAGAATACAAAACGCTTTCCATTAATATCCAATTCAATAAATGTGGCGCCAATAATGTGTCCGTTATACTGAAATCGGTATAAAATATGTTCTGAAAGACTCATCCATTTATTTTCTATTTCTACTTGAAATAAGGCAATGGTTTTCTCGGCTTCTTCTACTGTATAAAAGGGTAATGCTGGCTGGTGTTTTGAGTAATGTTCTTTATTCGCTTTTTTGGCTTCTTCTTCTTGAATTTTCGCACTATCTTTTAGTATAATTTCGGCTATAGCTAAGGTTGGTGCTGTTCCTATAATTTTTCCTTGAAACCCTTGTTTAACTAGTCGTGGTAAATAACCTACATGATCTAAATGACCATGTGTAAGCAAAACAACATCTATAGATGCGACATGAATAGGCAAGTTTTCCCAATTAAGTTCTCTAAGGGCTTTTAGACCTTGAAACATCCCACAATCTATCATGATGTTTTGCTCCGATGTTTCTAAAAGAAACTTCGATCCTGTAACAACACCAGAGGCGCCTAAAAAGTTAATTCTAACAAAGTTTTCCATAACTAATTATTTTAAACAGCGCATAGTTGCATTATTTCATTTAAAATTTTGTCTTTCCTTCCCTCAGAAACACCTAAATGATCTAAATAAAACCTGTCATTTATTAATTCTCTACAAAGCACCACATCGCGACTTAATAAAAACTGCTTTTCTCTATTGGTAAGTAATGTTGATACGGTTATTGGATAAAGTCCTAACCGATCTATCCTATCTTTTAAACTATCGTTTTTGGGATAATTCCAACTCATTAATTGCAACCCACAACACTTGCCATACTGTAACGCATCTTCTGTAAATCGTGTGTTGGTTACCACCCAACCTTTTGTTAGCTGCGTTGTTTTTTTGGCATGTTTATACCAATTTGATTTTACATCTTGATAACGAGAGTTTATATATAGAGGAATTTTAACATTACAGTTTAAACCACGATCACTATGGAATTTACATTCTATAATAGTTGTTTTATTGTTTTTGTAAGCAACAATATCTATTTCGTGTTTAACACATTGGCCTTGTATTATTTTACCAACTTGAGTTTTATAGCCAGAATATTGTAAAATAGCACTAACAAACCGTTCAAAAGGAAACCCTGTTGGTCCTAACTCGTAAATGGCTTTTTTTAATTTGTACTTAGATGCAAAATGACTTTTCTCTTTTTTTAAGAGCGCAAATGCTCTATTATAAATTTCTTTTGTTGAAATACCTTGGTATAACTCCTCGCCTACTTTGTCTAAAATTTGGTTTATAGTATGCGCATCGGCTCCTGTAGGTTTTAGTGAAGCCCGTAACTTATCTAATGAAAATCTAACTTTTTCACCTGATGATTTTATAATATCAAAATTTTCTAATCCCATATTACATTAAAAAAGAGGTTAAAACAAATAGGGGGTCAACGACACCTTATTTATATTAATTAGACTTAAAATAGTCTCTTACCAAAGCTTTTAACTGATTGTCTGTCATGCTATCGGTCTTTTTCACCTCTTTTATTTTGGCAGTAAGTGGTTTGTAGTTTTGTTGGACTTCTTTAATGAATTTATCTTTTGTTTCAGCTGGACCAAAAACAACCAAAGCATCGGCGGTATTTACACTTTCAACTATAGTTTTAAAATACTGTTTTAATTGATGTTTCTCGCGCTCTAAATACTTACTATCTTGCACAACATCTTGCGGACCTCCTTTAAAACGTGACCCTGAACCACCATGAACATGAAAGTTCTCGATATTTGAAGGAACAGAATTTAAAGTTTCATCGTCCCCCTTAACCGTTACAATAAGGGCTTTTTCTTTATCTAACCAAATGCCTACATTTTTCATAATGACGTGTTTTTAATTATTATACTACAGACCTTCATGACCTTATTTCACGATACTTTTGATGGAATAACTAAAAAAGGAATATTTAAATGAAAGCCTATTTGATTAATTTTTGATTTAAAAAATATGTTCTCGAAAAAAGAATGTTTGTTATTTAACATGACTAATAAATTTACACGAGCTTTTAATTGAAAATCTGAAATAGCGCTAGCCACACTTTTGTTTTTTATATCGTGAAAAAGATGGGCTACAGATGTAAAAAAGCCTTCTAATGTGTTACGGTTTTTATCTTGTAGCTCGGTTAAATCCTCTCCATAATTGACGTGTAAAATATTTACTCTTGCACCATACATGTTTGCAATATCTACAATAGGTTTTATCTGGCTTGCTTTAAAATCGACTTCGTAATCTGATGGAAACAGTATTTCATGAGGTTCTTCATAAGAAAAATCGCTTGGTATAGCCAATACGGGGCATTTTGCATTATTTAAAACATGTACGGTATTAGATCCAAACAAAACGCCTTTAACACCAGATGTGCCTTTTGTTCCCATAGCAATTATATCTATAGCGTTACCGTTGTAAAGCGATTCGATTTCTAGAGTTAACGTATTAAAAGCTGCCGATGTTAAAAAGGTATGTTTAGGGTTATTAAACTTACCTTTTATTCTTTCTAACAAGGCTTGTAGTTGCATTTCAGAAGTACTTTTCATCGCATCGGCTAAGCCATATTGAGAAGCCCCTACACTTTGATAATCATATTGTAAAATAACGGGGGTGTATGTGTGTAATAAATGAAATGTGCATGTATTGTTCTTGAAAAGCTGTAGTGTATATACTATGGCATTCCATGAGTTCTCCGAAAAATCTGTTGGTAAGAGTATTGTTTTCATGGCTTTGTTTTTTTAATCAATAACGTCGTATGTTTTGTAATGCTAAAAACGGAATGTTTATTTGTAGGCTTATTTCATCTATGGTAGATTTAAACAGCATATTTTCTAAAAACGAATGTCTTGTATTAACCATAACCAACATATCTACACCTTCGTCTTCTATATAACTGTATATGGTTTTTATAATGTTTTTACTTTCTATGGTTTTAAAATTAATAGGGCTTCTACATAATTCTTCTTTTATAAATGTTTGATTGTCTTCTTGCCTAATGGAAAGGTGGGTTGTTTTAGATATGTATAGCATATCTATTATAGATCTATAAGGCGATGCTAATTCGCATAATAATTTTAACTCTCTTCTTTTGTAAGGAATTAAATAATTGGTGGGAAATAAAATATGTTTGGGTTGGGTGTAAGTATAATTTTCGGGTATGGCTAAAACTGGACATTGAACATACTTTAATACTTGTAACGTATGGCTGCCAAAGGTTATACTTCTATCGTTAGTTTTGCCTCGTGTTCCCATAACAATAATATCTATGTTTTCTTTATCTACAATGGCATCTACTTCATCTACAAGTAAACCGTTTACAGATATTATATGATAGGAATGTTTAGGGTTTGGAGATAGGTGACGAACCTGTTTTAGCGTCTCTTCTAATTTAGCTTTTGATTCATTACTTACCATGCTTGTTATTTCCTCTAATACATTTCTATTAACTAAAGAACTACTCGTATAGATATCATCTTGATAAGCATGCATGAAAAAAACTTTACTAACGTCATATTTAAACAGCTCTACAGCATATTTTATAGCGTTCATGGCGTTATCTGAAAAATCTGTTGGAATTAATATTTTTCTCATTAGAATTATCCTTTAATTGTTTGATTAACAGTTTAAAAATACAACCTAAATAGAAGGAAAACCATGACATATATCAGATTATAGTGCTTAATGATATTTTAGTATACACTTAAAAGTGATATGTTTAAAAACAAAAAACGGGAAGCTTTAACTTCCCGTTCCAGAAGATTTTAAATTGTTAAAGAACCGTAATTCAACAACATTTAAATATCTTCACAACCTCCTTAATCACTGCAATTGGTAACTAAGGCTTGTTTTTTTAAAAGAAACAGGAAGCCTAAAACCTCCTGTTTCCTAACAAGAGTTTAATGGTTATTATCTAAATCGGTTATTTTAACCTCATTTTTATTACTAAAACTGTTATTAAAAAAATCAAAGTAAATAATAAGCATAAGCTCTAAATATGATCTATAAATCTCACAAATTATAGACCTATATTTGTTTAAGTTTTTCTGTAATTCAAGGAACGTTTTTAACTAGTACTAAAGTACGCTAATTACATCATTTATAAAATGATATATATCAGTTAAACCTTATACCTAAATTAGTTTATTCATGTATTACATAAAAAGGAATAGTTGTATGATAGCTTATTCGTTCTGTTTTAGAATGAAACAAAATTTGCTGAAAATAATTTAGGTTTTTAGCGACCATAATCATCATATCTATATGGTTACATTCAATAAAGTATTGTATACCATCTTCGACTTGTTTATTGGAGTTTAAAAAATGATAGCTATGACTAAACTCTTCAAAAAAATCATCAAACAGCTCTTTACATGCCTTTTGACCTACATTTAACTGGTCTTCCTTATAACCTATATGAAGTATTTTTAAATTAGAATTTTTAGTACTTAATATATCTGCAATGGGTTGTAAAATTCTAATATCATTTGATAAGGCAAAGTCTGTAGGGAATGCTATTTCTTTTGGTTTTAAATATGTGGCATGTTCTGGCACGACAAGTGTAGAACATTTAACTTTGGTTATAATATTACCTGTATTACTTCCTAGTATGTATTCTTTTAATCCTGAGACTCCTTGAGTCCCCATAATTATGAGATCTATGTTTTTTTCAAACACATGCTTTCGTACAGATTCTATAAAAAAACCATAATCTGTAAGTGTGTAAAATCTATGGTTATTGTTGTGAGGATATTCTTTAGTGATTCGTTTTAAAACTGCTCTTAATTGCTTTTTAGCAGGCTTAATATATACATTTTCAACAGTTTCTTGATTTGGTTTAGAAGTTGAACTGGTTTGTTTAAAAGGGTTAATATTACTAACATGAAGCAAATAAAAACTGCATTCGCTATCAGCGAAAAAGTCTAACCCAAACGTCAAGGCATTCCATGAGTTCTCAGAAAAATCTGTTAAGAATAGAATGTTTTTCATGTAAAAATTCTCTTTACACAAGCAAATCTAATTCTAACAAGAATATCATAACATGATATTAGTCATAACTATGGTGTTTATCTTAAAAAAATTAATACATGAATTGCAGCTTTTGAATATCTAGAATTTTAATATTCCTACCTTCTATTTCTATAATGCCTTCTTTTTTAAACTTGGACATGGTTCTAATTAACGTTTCGGTAGCAATGCCAGCAACACTAGCTAAGTCGCTTCGTGAAATACTTATCGGATCGTCTGGTTTACGATTTAGTTTTTCAGCAAATTTTAAAATAGTAGCTGCTGTTTTTTTATGTACAGAACTATACGCCATTTGCAACAATTGTTCTTTTATACCTTTTAGGTCGTCTGTTAACAACTGTATAAGAGCTAAGGTAACTTCATGGTTTTGTGTTAAAACATTTTTAAGGTCGTTTATAGAAACACCTACCATTTCTAGATCTTTAACCGCTGTTGCTGTTTCTTGATAAGGTATGTTTTGAGTAAAAGATGTATAACCAAATAAATCGTCTTCTTTATATAAGGCCGTAGTTAGCTCTTTACCTTGTTCGTCTATTTTGTGGCATTTTACAACACCTTTAGTTATTAAATACATATAATTGGAATGATCGCCTTCTCTATAAAAAACAGTATCTTTTTTATACTTAAAAAGAGTTCCGTTATCGTCTAAAAAGTTCTTTAAATCATTTAAATCTCTTATGTTATCTTCGGGCGTATTAACTTCCGGAACTTCTCGCTCCTCTTTTAATATAGCAGATTTAGCTATTCGACTTTCAATTGTATTTATAAGTTCATCTTCTTCAAAAGGCTTTGTTAGGTAATCATCAGCCCCCATATTCATGCCTTTTCTTACATCTTGTCGCTCTGTTTTTGCTGATAAAAAAACAAATGGGATATATTTAGTTGTGTCGTGCCGCGTTAATTCTTGTAAAACACCATAACCATCCATTTTAGGCATAAGAATATCACAAACAATAATATCTGGCAGGTGTGTTATGGCTTTTTCTACACCTATTTTCCCATTTGGCGCTGCAATTACATTATAGTTTGAAAGCTCTAATAATTCCGACGTGTTTTCTCTTAAAATTGCATCGTCTTCTATTAACAATACTGTTTTCATAATTATACACTATTTGGCAGTTCAATGGTAAAAACAGTTCCTTTGTGTTCTACACTATTAAAATATATTTTCCCTTTTAAGTTTTTCATATGGTCTTTAACAATGTTAAGTCCAATACCCGTTCCTTGTGTTAATAAAGCATTTTCAGCTCTGAAATAACGGTTAAATATATTCTTCTGATCTTTTTTGGGAATACCAATACCATTATCTTTTACTTGAAACACTGTTTTTTGGCTATCTTGAGTAATGGCTATATCTATTTCTGTATGCTCTGATGAATACTTTATAGCGTTATTAACCAAATTGGATAAGGCTAGCTCTACAATTTTCTCATCTTGATATAACGAAAAAGCATCTATGCCTTCTGGATAGTTAATTTTTTGACCGTCTTTTAACAACATATTGGCATTATAAACCACCTCGTTTACTACTTTACTTAACTTAAACGTTGTTGGGTTATATTTAAGTTTTCCTTTTTCCAGCTTTTCTAAAGTTAAAAAGTCGTTTAAAATATTATTAAGATAATGTACTTTATCCGATATGGTTTTAATATGCTTATCGCGCTTTTCTTGTTGGTCGGTTAATTGGTATTTACTCAACAGCATAGTAGACGTTAAAATACCACTTAAAGGGGTTTTAAACTCATGCGAAACCAACGATAAAAACTTTGTTTTCAAATCATTAAGCTCTTTCTCTCTTTTAAGTGCTGATTTTGCTTTAGCCTCTGCTTTAATACGTTTTTCGTTTTCTGCTTTTAGTTCAAGAATCATCTTATTTAACTCCTGAGTTCTTTGCACGACCTTATCTTCTAAATTTTCATTTAAAGTTTTAATTTTTTGTTCTTGCTTTTTTCGCATTGAAATATCAATAACCAAAGCCATAACATATTTTTTTCCATAAATGGTAAAAGGGTTTAAACCCGCTTCCATAGGGAATATATCGCCATTTTTACAAGCACCATAAATGTCTCTTCCTTGCCCCATTTGACGGCGTTCTTGTTGTTTCATAAAACCATCAAAATGAGCTTTATGGCCTTTATGATATTGATTAGGAATTAAAACACTAAGAGGTTGTTTTAGCAGCTCTTCTTTACGGTAACCAAACATCTTTTCTGTGGCAGCGTTAACTTCAACAATACGTTGACAATCATCTACGATAATGACACCTTCCGAAATAGATTCCAAAAGGACTTTAAAGATGTCTTGATCTTTTTGAAGCATGTTGGGTTAATAAAATGCGTTTTTAAATTTACTTAAAATCCTTAAGAAAAACAACCACTAAAAAACAAAAAACTGCCTCTTAACACTTTATACATGATTTTTATCATACTCTAAATATCTTATAAGTAGTAACTTAGTATTAAATACGATAAAAATGAAAGCAGAAAAAACAATGAGTTTACGGTTTTACCAAAATTTAGGAAAACTATTTTATGCCGTTGCTGCAGTAGATAAAACTGTTCGCGAACAGGAAATAAATGAACTTAAAAAGCTTGTAAAAAAAGAATGGCTTTCTGTTGATGATTTAGAAGATGAATTTGGCACCGATGCCGCTTACCAAATTGCCATAGTTTTTGATTGGCTTATTAATAATGAACATCAAAATAGTACAACATATTACAACGATTTTATTGCCTATAAACAGGAACAAGAACACCTTTTTACTAAAAAAGTAAAACAACTAATCTTTAAAACAGCACAGGCCATTGCCGAGAGTTTTTCAGGTAAAAACAAATCGGAATTAATGCTACTAGCAAAACTGAGTATAGATTTAAACATTACAACATCATGAGTTATTATTTTAGCACAATTGTAAAGGGCGATTTTAATACTGTAATCGATAAAACAACAGCTTTACTACAAGAACAAGGGTTTGGTGTTCTTACAGAAATTGATATCCAACAAACGTTAAAGAAAAAATTAGATGTCAATTTTAACAAATACAAAATTCTTGGGGCTTGCAACCCAACATTTGCATATAAAGCACTTCAGGCAGAAAATAAAATTGGCACCCTACTCCCTTGCAATGTTATTATTCAAGAAGTTGACAACAACACTATTGAAGTTGCCGCTGTTAACCCTATAGAATCTATGCAATCTGTTAAAAATAATGCTCTTGAAACTATTGCTAAAAGTGTCTCTAATAAACTACAAGCTGTTATAAAAGGACTGGAAAGCGACTAGTTTGTTCCTTAAGAGAAATCGGGCAAACTATTTTTTATATAATAATCTATAAAATAAATAATCATGAAAAATACTGTCATCCTACTTTTAATCATAATGCTAAGTACTGCCTCAACATTCTCGCAATCTATTGAAGATATTGATTACATATCTCCTGCTCATGAAAACATGATTGCCATTAAAAAGAATAACCAATGGGCTTTTATAAATACAGAAGGCGATTTAGTTATTAATTTTAGAACAGATTTGGTTAGCACAAACACAGAAGATGGCAATTACCCAATGTTTAACAGCAAAAGATGCCTGATTAAAACCACTAAAAACGGCATAACCTATTTTGGCTATATAGACAAATTGGGAAACACCATTATCGAGCCTCAGTTTTTAAATGCGACAACCTTTAAAGACGGAAAAGCTATTGTTTTAAAACTACAAAAAGAAATCGTAGGACGAAATGATATTTTAGAGAAAAATGTGGTTTATCATAAATATTTTGAAGTTGTAATTACCCCTGATGGTAAAAATATACTTTACATAAACCCTGATGGAACAAATGTATCTGTAGACAAAGATTTTTTAAGAACACCACCAGAAATTAATTCAAAACGCATTTCAAACACCTTATACGCTATTAAAGGAAAAAACAACAAATGGACCCTAACACAAATTGAAAATTAAACAAAAAATCAGTATTTTTAATATATAAAACACTACAAGCAAGTTAAAACAAATCAACCATTTTTTTGCAACATACTTAAGTTAAACCTAGCACATTTATAACTGTAAAAATTAAATGTCATGAAAACGTTACAAAATATACAAAATCAAATAGTTAAACTTACCACAAACATAGAAATCAACTATCCAGAACTTTATAGTGTTTTAGATGAAACACCAGTATCTATTAACTATAACACGCAACCAAGAATTAGCATAAAAGCTCTAGAAGATTACCTAGAGAGTTTAAAACAAATATTAAAACAGTATATAAAAACACACCATAAAAAATAATGGCTTTTATAGACTATTATAAAATTTTAGGAATCCCTAAAACCGCCACCGAAAAAGACATTAAAAATGCCTATCGGAAATTAGCTCGTAAATATCATCCAGACTTAAACCCTAACGACAAAGAAGCCGAAAAACGCTTTAAAGAAATTAACGAAGCCAATGAAGTTTTAGGCAACCCCGAACATCGTAAAAAATACGACGCTTATGGTGAGCACTGGAAACATGCCGACGACATAGAAAACGCTAAACAGCAACAACAATACACGCAACAAAACACGTATTCAGATTTTGGAGATAACGCACAAGGCGATTTTTCAGATTTTTTCGAATCTATGTTTGGTGGACGAACTTCTGGCACACAAGGCAGACAAGTAAAATTTAGAGGGCAAGATTATAATGCTGAATTGCAACTTCAGCTAAAAGATGTATTTACCACACATAAACGCACCTTAACAATTAACAATAAAAACATTCGTATTACTATTCCAGCTGGTATTGAAAATGGACAAGTTATAAAAATTAAAGGACACGGCGGCAAAGGTATAAACGGCGGCCCAAATGGCGATTTATACATTCGGTTTACCATTATAAACAATACCCATTTTAAACGTGACGGCGACAACTTACACACCAAAGTAGATCTAGACTTATACAAAGCTATTTTAGGAGGCGATATAACTATTAACACTTTTGATGGAAAAGCAAAACTTACTGTAAAACCCGAAACCCAAAATGGAACAACGGTAAAACTTAAAGGAAAAGGATTTCCTAAATATAAAAAAGAAGGTGTTTTTGGTAATTTATATGTGACTTACAATATTGTAACTCCAAAAAACCTTACCGATAAAGAAAAAGCCTTATTTAAAGAACTTGAAAAAATAAGACACCATGGATAAAGCAAACTTAATTTCTGTTAAGAAGTTCTGTACACTTCATCAAGTTCCGGTAACGTTTATACATGAATTACATGATTATGAACTCATTGAAGTTATAAGTACAAATAACAACACCTATTTAAAAACTACGCAATTATACCATGTAGAAAAGATGATTCGACTACATTACGACTTAGAAATAAACTTTGAAGGTATAGATGCTATTCACCATCTATTAAAACAAATAGAATCGCTACAAGACGAAATACAAACCCTTAAAAACAAATTACATCGTTTTGAAGATTAGTCATCCCATTTAATTGTCTTTTTTTGCATCTCGTTTAGCCTGTCTTTCTAATTTTCTAAAATATCCTCGTGTTAAAAAGTTGTGTTTTAGAGCTTCCATGTTTTGGTTAAACTTATTGGTTCCTTCATTAATGTTTTTCAATGTAGATTGTAAACTATTAACCAAACTAGTATCTTTTACAATGTAATTATAGGCACCTTCACTAGTATTAAATTCGTTAACCACAGTATTTATATTCCCTAGAATAGTATCAATTTCTACACTTGAAGATTCTAAATTATAGACAATAGATTTTAATTTTTCTCCAGAAATAGAATCGTTTATAAGCATTCCTAAAACCGTATTATCATCAGTTTTTAATGATGTAATAATAGCTTGGAGCTCATTTATCGATTTGGTAGCACCATAGCTAGCTGTCTTTAAATTCGTAATAGATTGCTGTAATTCTTGAGCCATAATGGTATCGTTTAACAAGACGCCTAGTGTGCCTTTTCCTTGCGTCATGGCATCGGTAATTTTTAATAAATCGGCTGTAAGTATGGCAGCATTTTCCGAACCAACACTTAAGGTATTTAAAATGTCATCGGCGCCTATTTTACTGTAAGATTCTATGATATCGCCATTACTAATGGTTGTTTCATTACCTTTTCCTGGTACAATATTAACAATCATGTTACCTACTAACCCATCGGAACCAATGGTTGCTATAGCATCTTTTTTTATGTGTTTTATTATTTTTTCATCTATAGTCATTTCTACTTTTATAGTAGAGTCGTTTATCATGGTAATGTTTTTTACAGTACCTATATCTATGCCAGAATACCGCACATTATTCCCATTTTGCAAACCATTTACATTCTGAAAATAGGCACTTATGGCAAAGGTTTTTTTAAACATATCTTGCTTTTGGCCAACTAAATACACTGCGGCAATAAATAGTATAGTACCAATTATAACAAACCCGCCTAACCGCAATTTTTGTGAACTTGTATTTTTCATGGCATTAGTTTTTGTTATATTTTGTTTGTTTCAACTAGGTTATTATTGTTTAAAAAAGGCTTTAATTTTGGGGTCGTTAGAGGCCGATAATTCTTTAAAAGTTCCTTTAGCATAGTCTACGCCATCTATTAATAAAATCATTCTATCTGAAATTACCCGTGCACAATCTACATCGTGGGTTATAATAAGCGACGATGTACCATACGTTTTTTGAATATCTTGCATTAAAATAATAATTTCTTTGGCAGTAATTGGGTCTAATCCACTTGTTGGCTCATCGTATAAAATAATTTTAGGTTGTAGAATAAGTGTTCTTGCTAGTGCTACACGACGTTTCATACCGCCAGACAACTCGGATGGCATTAAATCAATAGTGTGCTCCAATCCTACATTTTTTAGGGCTTCAACAACCAGTTTTTCTGTATTATTATGATTTTTAAATGCTCTTTTATGCCGACGTAATGGGAATTCTAAATTTTCTCTTACCGTCATAGAGTCGTAAAGGGCACTACCCTGAAATAAAAACCCTATATCGGCTCGTAATACATCTAGCGATTTTTGATCTAGTTTTGTAATGTCATTATCCATAACAGTAATGGTACCTTTATCGGCTTCCATTAAGCCTACTAAACATTTTATCATAACTGATTTACCAGATCCAGATTTCCCCATAATCACCAGGTTTTCACCTTGATAAAGCTTCATATTAAATCCATTAAGCACATGGTTATCACCAAAGCTTTTGTGTAAGTCTTTTATTTCAAGAACTAATTCTCGGGATGTTATAGTTGCTTCATCTTTCATAAATCATAAAAAATATCGGTTACAAAAACAGCAATAAAATCGATAATAAATAACAATAAGGAGGTGAATACTACAGCTGAATTTGCTGCTTTTCCTACACCAGCAGTCCCTTTAGTTGAAAAATAGCCTTTAAAACACCCAACAAGACCTATGGCTAATCCAAAAAAGAACGATTTTATCGTGGCAGGAATAATATCGCCAAATTCTAAAGCATTAAACACTTGATTAAAATATAGCGTAAAAGAGACATTTCCTTTGACATTCTCGACTAAAAACGAACCAAATAACGCTATAGCATCACCAAAAATCACTAACAATGGTAACATTAATGTTACGGCCAAAACACGGGTTACAACCAAGTACTTAAATGGGTTTGTACCCGAAACCTCCATGGCATCGATTTGTTCGGTAACTCGCATAGAACCCAATTCGGCACCAATACCAGAACTTATTTTACCTGCACAAACCAAAGCTGTTATAATAGGTCCTATTTCTCTTACTATAGAAATGCCAACCATAGATGGCATCCAAGAAACGGCTCCAAAATCCATTAATGTAGGACGCGTTTGCAGTGTTAATACTAATCCTATTATAAATCCCGTTACGCCTACTAATAAAAGAGAACGGTTTCCTATATTATAACATTGGTACAAAAATTCCTTAAACTCGAATGGGCGTTTAAAGGCTTCCTTAAAAAACCGTGAGGTAAAGTAAGACAACTCACCTATTTCTATTAAAAAGGCGTTTAATTTTGCTCTTGTTGTGTTTAATCCTGACATAGACTTTGTAACATCCAATATCAAAGTTATTGTAATATTCTAGTGGGTAAAATGATATATATCATAAAGCACACCTGATAATAGCCTTTTTAAATGGCTTTATTAGAAGTAATTAGTATCTTTAGTTATTAATATTTTGTTCTAATTAAAAAAATAATGATTACAACATTACATCCCCAGGAACGACACATTATTCTTGAAAGAAATTGTATTGGCCATTTGGCCTACATTTATGAAAACCGGCCATTTATTGCGCCTATAACTTATTTCTACAATAAAACTGATAATATTATTATAGGCTACTCAAATGTAGGCCATAAAATAACAGCTATGAGAAGGCATACAAAAGTAGCTATGGAGGTTTCTGAGATAACGGCAATTAACCACTGGAAATCTATTGTCGTTCATGGAACTTATAACGAAATCGATCGTAGTGAAGCCAAAGCATACCTTCATGATTTTTCATTAGGGGTTAAAAACTTAATTTCTGTAAAAGAACACAGAACATTAGATTTTATAAGTCAATTTTCTAGTAAAGCTACAAAAGATAGTTTGCCTGTCGTTTTTTTTATTAAAATAGATGATATTACAGGAAAAATGAGAACCGAATAATAAATTTCTATAATTTTTTAATCAAACATCCCTGTTAATATTTTTTATTACTGATTTACAGACCATTACTACATATTTTTTTTACATTTAAAAGACAAATACTACATTTAAACGAATATTTACACATACATAACACACCTCTTTTATATTTGTTTACTCCCTCACAGTTAGATTAATAGCAAAAATCAAATTTACCAATCTACTTACGCTTAAAACTGTTTGATATGAAAAAGTTTTACCTACACCTAATTGTGTGTGTTTTCATATCCCTTTATAACTCTTATGGGCAATCGGGGATATTTGAAAGCTATATTGTTTTAGATACTGGCTCAGGAAACACTTATTACGATTTAGATGCCACCACTGGGAATCCCGACTTCGGTAGTAATAATCTAGGGATTTTTACACAAAGCCAACAATTACTATTAAACGGCGGAGAAAATAAAACGTATAAATGTGGTTCAGATAACATTCTAAACGGATGGCTAAATTATCGTGTTTACCCCATAGCCTCAGTACCACCTGCATTCTCTTCTACTGAAATTTTTTATAATTCAGGTATTCCTGGTGCTAGTGCTGGTTGTCAAAACCAATTATGGCAATCAACTGCAGCAAATATAGATTTGAGAAATGGATTACCTTCAGGTGATTATTATATTGAAGTGTACACCCATGCAGATGGGGATTCTAATAGTGATAATATAACAGACTTCACCCTTTACTCCAATAACGGTGGTGGAAATTACACAGCTACCTTTAGAGCAGATAACCCACCTGTTGCTAATTGCATTAGCACCTTAACTGTATATTTAGATGCCTCAGGAAATGCCTCAATTACAACTGGTGATATTAATGATGGATCTAATGATGATTTTGATACACCAACGCTAAGCCTAGATATCGATACCTTTGATTGCTCCAATATTGGAACACCAGTCACAGTCACACTTACAGCCGAAGATAGCCTTGGACAAACAGATTCTTGTACCACTATTGTAACAGTACTTGATAACACACCGCCAACGCCTGATACAGCTACTTTAAGCAATATCACAGCGCAATGTGAAGTGACCGCATTAACGCCACCATCAGCTACCGATAACTGTACTGCTGTAACGGTAACTCATAATGCTTCTTTACCTATTACAACACAAGGAACTACGGTTGTAACATGGACCTATGAAGATGGTAATGGTAATACTTCAACACAAAATCAGAATGTTATTATAAATGATGACACCGCGCCAACGCCTGATACGGCTTCTTTAGGTGATATTACAGCACAATGTGAAGTCACGGCATTAACGCCACCGTCAGCTACCGATAACTGTACTGCTGTAACGGTAACTCATAATGCTTCTTTACCTATTACAACACAAGGAACTACGGTTGTAACATGGACCTATGAAGATGGTAATGGTAATACTTCAACACAAAATCAGAATGTTATTATAAATGATGACACCGCGCCAACGCCTGATACGGCTTCTTTAGGTGATATTACAGCACAATGTGAAGTCACGGCGTTAACGCCACCGTCAGCTACCGATAACTGTACAACTGTAACGGTAATTCATAATGCTTCTTTACCCATTACAACACAAGGAACTACGGTTGTAACATGGACCTATGAGGATGGTAATGGTAATACTTCAACACAAAATCAGAATGTTATTATAAATGATAATACTGCGCCAACGCCTGATACAGCTTCTTTAGGTGATATTACAGCACAATGTGAAGTCACGGCGTTAACGCCGCCGTCAGCTACCGATAACTGTACAACTGTAACGGTAATTCATAATGCTTCTTTACCCATTACAACACAAGGAACTACGGTTGTAACATGGACCTATGAGGATGGTAATGGTAATACTTCAACACAAAATCAGAATGTTATTATAAATGATGACACCGCGCCAACGCCTGATACGGCTTCTTTAGGTGATATTACAGCACAATGTGAAGTCACGGCGTTAACGCCACCGTCAGCTACCGATAACTGTACAACTGTAACGGTAATTCATAATGCTTCTTTACCCATTACAACACAAGGAACTACGGTTGTAACATGGACCTATGAGGATGGTAATGGTAATACTTCAACACAAAATCAGAATGTTATTATAAATGATAATACTGCGCCAACGCCTGATACAGCTTCTTTAGGTGATATTACAGCACAATGTGAAGTCACGGCGTTAACGCCGCCGTCAGCTACCGATAACTGTACAACTGTAACGGTAATTCATAATGCTTCTTTACCCATTACAACACAAGGAACTACGGTTGTAACATGGACCTATGAAGATGGTAATGGTAATACTTCAACGCAAAATCAGAATGTTATTATAAATGATGACACTACGCCAACACCTGATGTAGCTTCTTTAGGTGATATCACAGCGCAATGTGAAGTCACGGCGTTAACGCCGCCATCAGCTACCGATAACTGTACTGCTGTAACGGTAACTCATAATGCAACTTTACCCATTACAACACAAGGAACTACGGTTGTAACATGGACCTATGAGGATGGTAATGGAAATACTTCAACACAAAATCAGAATGTAGTTATTACTGATATTACAAATCCTACTATAACTTGTCCTAGTGATATTACGACAACTAATGATATAGGTATATGTTCTGCAGTTGTTACTTACACTACACCTTCAGGTAATGATAATTGTGGAATTCAAAGTATTACACAAATTGCTGGTTTAGCTTCTGGCAGTGCTTTTCCAGTAGGAACAACTACAAATACATTCCAAATAACCGATGTTGGAGGAAACTCCACAACATGTTCGTTTACAGTAACGGTTAATGATAATGAAAACCCAAGTATTACTTGTCCTAGTGATATTACTATAAACACAAGTCAAGACGGGACAGGCAATTGTAGTACAACTGCTTTTGTGGGGGCATTAACTGCAAATGATAATTGTAGCATTGATGACGTATATGCTGAAATTAATGGGTCTGAAATTAACCCTAACACCTATATCTATCCAGTTGGTAATACAACAATAACATGGCATGCTACTGATGTAGCTGGAAATACATCGCAGTGTGATCAAATTATAACGGTAATTGATAATGAAGATCCTATTATAAACTGTATAGGAGACCAAAATGTATCTTATGATACCAATTGTAATTTTACGCTTCAAGATTATACAAGTTTAGTAAGTGCTTATGATAACTGCGACAACAATGTTACTATTACGCAAACACCATCTGCAGGCGATGTTATTTATGGAGCTGTTACAGTTACCATTACAGCCGTTGATGATTCTAATAGAACAAGTACTTGTACTTTTGATGTTATTCCTTCAGATAATCAAGCCCCTACTGCAGTATGTCAAGATTATACTGCTGTGTTAAGTTCTAATGGTACAATAACAGTTGCCGCTACTAATTTAAATAATGGATCCACTGACAACTGTAGTATTGCTAATATGACAGTAACTCCAAATTCATTTAGTTGTAGTGATGTAGGACCAAATACCGTAACATTTACCGTTTACGACAATGCAGGAAATAGCGATAGTTGTACTGCAACAATTACGGTTGTAGATGATACAGCTCCAACCATGCTATGTAGTGATTATGTAGTCGTTATTGATGCCATTACAAGAGAAGCTACCATTCAAGCTTCAGATATTGATAATGGTTCATACGATGCTTGCGGGATTGCATCATTAACGGTATCTCCAAGTGTATTCCCAGAAGCTGCAAATGGCTTATTATATACTACAACAACAACTTTAACGGCTGTTGATTCTAATGGCAATACAAATACCTGTACAGCAAACGTAACAGTAGAACCTCCTAAAAATCTATTTACTCATTTAACAGGAGAAATTGTTAATCCAGTACCAGACAACCCACAACCTCCTAGTTCTCTAATTGAGGTAACGGCTTGTCCAGGAGATTTAAGCGATCCAAGAGATATCGAACTAACACTTCATCCTGTAGGAACCTATAATTTACAAGCATCAGATGTTTTATGGTGGGAATACTCAACCGATAATGGTGAAACATGGACACAAATACCTAACACAGCAGGAATACTTACTTATACCCTATTGGATGTTACCATGGACACTTTCGTTAGATTAGTCTTACAAGATCCTGATAATGCATCTGTGACACAAACTTCTGCTGAAGCATATATTCGATTTTTACCACCTGATGAACCACCAATAATTGTAGATCATACAGAACTTAATATCTGTTTAAATGACTTTGTATCAATTAGCGCCGAAAGTTTTTTCGATCAACCAAACGGGCAATTTGGAGAAGGTGGTGAGTTTAATTATGCACAACCAGATGGTTGGCGTGTAGATGGTGTAGATGGTGATTTCCCTGCCAGCGGAAACAACACTAACCAGCCTACTTGGAAAGAAACTAACTCTAATAACAATAGAATTTTCAGTGGTATAAATTATGACACAAATGATAACACCAAATTTGCCATGGCCAATGGAGTTGCCAATTATACCACTTTGGAAACACCTGTATTTAGTACAATTGGCATGACGTCTAGTGAGGCTATACTAAACTTTGAAACTAGTTTTTATTTTTGTAATGGTGGACGCGGAGAAATTTGGTTATCATTCGATTCTGGTGCCACTTATACTGTGCAACTATCAACAATTGAAAATTACGATTTCGATTCTACTTCTGGAGGAACAACCACATCTGGAGTTATTTTAGCCTCTGGCCAAGGTAACAGATGCATTGGGCAAACATCTCCTAGAATGTTACCCGCTTCTTTAAACTTAGGCCCATATGCAGGACTTTCTGGATTACGTGTTATGTTTAAATTTTATGGTAGTAATACCGACTGTGGTACGATTACAGACTCTACATTTCCCAATCCTAATAATATAAATTGTTCTGGAAATGGAAATAATGCTAATACTTTAGCTAGCGGATGGGCTGTAGACAGAGTTGGATTTGCTTATGCTCAAGTTGATGATGAACTAGAATGGACCGACGAAGATAATAATGTTATTGCTGTAGGAACCTCTGCAACAGTAACACCTATTACGCCAGGTATTAGAACTTTTGGTGTAACCACTTTAGTTAACGGTTGTAGAACAAATAATAATGATGGTACTAACTTTATAGACATTCATACAAGTTTGGCCTACGCAGGTCAAGATTATACACCATTAAATAGTGAGTGTGGTGAAAACGCTTTACAATTAAACGCTTATGACAACACCATAACAGCTGTCGAAAACTATAATAAAGGGGCTTGGGTTAACAATCTATATACGGTGCCAGATATTGCTGCTGGAGACACAGATTATCCTGGTACTGGAATAACAGGACAATGGTCTATTGAGAGTTCTAGTTTTGAATCTTGCGGTACCAATGCGTTATTTTCGAGTATTTCTGATCCAGACGCTACTTTCACTGCAGATCCAGGAACTTATACTTTAAGATGGACGCTAGCAAATGGTTGTTTTGATGATATTACAGTTACCATAAAAGACTGCCCTAGAGTTGATTTTGATGGAACCAATGACTTTGTATCTTTCAAAAACAACTATAATTTAAATAATTCATTTAGTATAGAAGTATGGGTAAAACCACATTCTATTACTAATACAAAAACTGTTTTTTCTAGAAAAGACGCCAATAACAACAATAATGGTTATGCTATAAACATTGTTAATGGTATAGTTGAATTTAAATGGTATAACCTGGTTGATTCTGGCACTGTATCTTCAGGAAGTTATACTATCAACACAGACCGTTGGTATCATCTTGCTATTACCTTCGATGGGGCACTTTATACACTATATGTAGATGGTATTCCTATCGATTCAGCTAACGGTTCAGCTCCAGAACTGTCAGACAGTAACATCAAAGCTCTTTTAGGAGCTATGGATGCGTCCTCAACAAGTACGCCTATAAACTACTTCCATGGATGGTTGGATGAGTTAAGAATTTGGAATAAAGCCTTATCTGTAGAACATATACGCCAAATGATGAATCAAGAAATTGTTGCGTTAGGTAGCGATGTTGGCGGAACTGTTATACCAACTAAAATTTATGGACCAGATTTAAATAATGATGGTATTGAAGATAACCCTTTATTATGGAGTAACTTGGTTGGATATTATCGTATGAACTTATTATGTGGGGATTTATCACCCTACAAAGGTGTTAGTGGTCGATTAAGAAATATTACCACCAGTCAACAACAAACCGCACCGTTACCTTACACCACTAGAGTTGCTAACCAATCTTGGGGTACCGATAATACTTGGACATTCTTTGACGTTTGGGATACGCCTAATAGCAATGGAATTAATGGAGAACCAATAGATTGGAATATTGTAAGTATTTCTCATAATATTTCAACTCACAACCAAGACATTACATTATTAGGCTTACTCGTTAATAATGGCGAAGTTACTGTTTCAAATCCAGGGTCGCCACAAGACGAAACTAATACGGGACAAATGTTATGGGTAACTCATTATTTAGATCTTGATGGTAAAATAGATTTAGTTGGCGAGTCGCAATTAATTCAAAAACGATATTACAGTTATTATAATGATGATAATGATAACACAACTCCAGATGTTTACACTACTTACCAGTTTAACGAAAGTATATTTAACAATAGTAGTTTAGGGTATTTAGAACGCGATCAACAAGGTACAACCAATCCTTTCAATTATAATTATTGGGGATCGCCTGTGGCTCCTAACAATGCTTCTTTAGATAGTAATAATAATACCATAAACACCTTTAGCATAGGAGATGTTTTAAGAGATGGAACCACGACTGTTGATAATCCAATAAACAGATACCTAAATTGGACTGGAAATTACACAGCTTCAGCAAGTAATCCAGCTCAAGTAAGTAGACGATGGTTATATGCTTACGTTAACAATCCTGCTAATTCGTATGCCGATTGGGAATATAAAAGTAATACAGGAAGTATTCCTATTGGTTTAGGGTTTACCATGAAAGGTAGTGGAAATACCAGTAATACCGAACAAAATTATGTTTTTGTAGGAAAACCTAACAATGGTACTATTGTTTCAGGAATCACAGCCTCTCAACAATCTTTAGTTGGTAACCCTTATCCATCAGCAATTGATAGTAGAGCTTTTATATTAGATAATCAAAATAGTATTACAGGTACATTATACTTCTGGGAACATTATACATCAAATGCTACTCACGTTACAGAACTTTACGAAGGTGGTTATGCTGCTCTTAACTTTACTGGTGGTGTAGGTGCTGTACAACACCCAGACCTTATTGCAAGTAATAACGGCACAAAAATTCCAGAAAGATATATTCCTGTAGCACAAGGATTCTATGTTGAAGCAGGAACTAATAATGGTGAAGTAGTTTTTAAAAATAGTCAGCGTGTATATAAAACAGAAGCTCATACAGCAGATTCTTACGATGGCTCAATTTTTATTAGACAAGCAAACACCAACAATACAAGTAGTACAACATCAAACACGATGTTTAGTAATGATCCTGTAAAACGAGTTCGTTTAAACTTTTTAAGCCCTGAAAATGGGAAAAGACCACTATTATTAGGCTTTGTACCTAACAACCTTGCAACTTACAATGTAGATTATGCTTTTGATGGAAGAAATACAGACGAATCTACAAATAGTGATATGTCATGGTTAATTGAAAACGAAAAATATACGATTCAAGGTGTTGGTGATTTTGATTCCTCTCACCAATTCCCGGTTTCAATATTCGTGGAACACACAGGATTAGTTAAAATTGAATTAGAATCATTAGAAAACTTTAATCAAGAAGTAAATGTGTTTGTATACGATATTTTAACTGGCACTTACAGCAACATAAATAATATGCCTTTTGAAATGCATCTAGACTCTGGAGAGTATTCCAATAGGTTTTATATTACTTTTGAGAACGATTCTACCTTAAGTATTATTGATGAAGCCCATCAAAATATCATGGTTAACTATTTACAATCAACCAACGAAATTTATGTAAAAACACCACAAGGTATTTTAACAAAACAGGTGCAATTAATCAACCTACTAGGACAAACCGTTTTCACTTGGAATGCAACAAACAAAACCATATCACAAGAACTAAAAATTCCTGTAAGAAACATATCGGAAGGTAGTTACATTATTAAAGTTTTAAGCAATAACAATCATTCCGTAAACAAAAAGGTTATTATAAAACAATAATAACATACATATATTAAGCATACGTATATAGCCACATGATTATCATGTGGCTATATAATAAAAAGCTATTTATAGCTTCGACTAATAAAAAAACGCTTTATCGATTTTTTTTAAACTCAAAAACTTATTACAGTACATTTGTCTCCCTTAGCACCCTTTACAACTAATAGCAACATATTTTAACGCAAACCATTTACAGTGTTCACAAATACACTGTAAAACAACAATATACTCTAGAAGGTCTATGAAAAAAATATACCTATCCATCATAACTGTTATTATATTTAGCTTAGTAAGCTATGGTATTTCAACCAATACAAAACTAATAGATTCAAAAACAGCTCAACTCAATATTATTGGCTGTCCGAGTGATATTACTCAAAATACAGATCCAGACACTTGTGGTGCTATAATCAATTTTACAATCCCTACTTCTGATGACCCTGCTCATGAAATAGTTCAAATAGATGGAACAGGATTGACCTCTGGAGATTTTTTTCCATTAGGTGAAACCACATTAACTTTTGAAGAACGCGTGACTTCTACAGGTTTACCAACTGGAAACACCTGTAGTTTCACAGTGACCGTTGAAGATAACGCCCCACCAACCCCGCCCTCGTTATCCCCTATAACTGTCGATTGCAACGGAACACTAACAGCTCCTACAACAACAGATGCGTGTACAGGAATGATTACAGGCACAACAACAGATACACTTACCTTTGTTCAAGGTGGTAGCAGTATTATTAACTGGACGTTTGATGATGGTAACGGAAACTCCATTTCTGTACCACAGACCTACAACTATGATGATAGTACCGCGCCAGTACCTGATGTTTCTAGTTTAGCTGATATCACAGCAGAATGTTCGACCACAATAACCGCTCCAACAGCAACGGACAACTGTGAGGGAACCATCACTGCAACAACTACTGATCCGCTCACTTACAACGCACAAGGTTCTTACACCATCACGTGGACTTATGATGATGGTAATGGAAACTCTTCAACACAAACGCAAAATGTGGTCATTGATGATACAACAACTCCCGACATACCTACGCTTACCGATGTTACTGGTGAATGTTCGGCAACGGCCACCATTCCTACAACTACCGATAATTGTGGCGCGACCATTTCTGGAACAACATCCGATCCTTTAACTTACAACATACAAGGAACTTATACCATCACTTGGAACTTTGATGACGGCAACGGCAACGACATCGATGTCACACAAAACGTCATCGTGGACGATACCTCAGCGCCAGTACCTGATGTTGCTAGTTTAACTGGTATCACAGCAGAATGTTCCGCAACTATTACGGCTCCTACCGCAACGGACAACTGTGAGGGAACCATCACTGCAACGACTACTGATCCGCTAACTTACAACGCACAAGGTTCTTACACCATCACTTGGACTTATGATGATGGTAATGGAAACTCTTCAACACAAACGCAAAATGTGGAGATTGATGATGTGACCGATCCCGATATACCTACGCTTGCCGATGTTACTGGTGAATGTTCGGCAACGGCTACCATTCCTACAACTACCGACAATTGTGGCGCGACCATTTCTGGAACAACATCCGATCCTTTAACTTACAACACACAAGGAACTTATACCATCACTTGGAACTTTGATGACGGCAACGGCAACGACATCGATGTCACACAAAACGTCATCGTGGACGATATCTCAGCGCCAGTACCTGATGTTGCTAGTTTAGCTGATATCACAGCAGAATGTTCGACCACAATAACCGCTCCAACAGCAACGGACAACTGTGAGGGAACCATCACTGCAACAACTACTGATCCGCTCACTTACAACGCACAAGGTTCTTACACCATCACTTGGACTTATGATGATGGTAATGGAAACTCTTCAACACAAACGCAAAATGTGGTCATTGATGATACAACAACTCCCGACATACCTACGCTTACCGATGTTACTGGTGAATGTTCGGCAACGGCCACCATTCCTACAACTACCGATAATTGTGGCGCGACCATTTCTGGAACAACATCCGATCCTTTAACTTACAACACACAAGGAACTTATACCATCACGTGGAACTTTGATGACGGCAACGGCAATGATATCGATGTCACACAAAACGTCATCGTGGACGATACCTCAGCGCCAGTACCTGATGTTGCTAGTTTAACTGGTATCACAGCAGAATGTTCCGCAACTATTACGGCTCCTACCGCAACGGACAACTGTGAGGGAACCATCACTGCAACGACTACTGATCCGCTAACTTACAACGCACAAGGTTCTTACACCATCACGTGGACTTATGATGATGGCAACGGAAACTCTTCAACACAAACGCAAAATGTGGAGATTGATGATGTGACCGATCCCGATATACCTACGCTTCCCGATGTTACTGGTGAATGTTCGGCAACGGCCACCATTCCTACAACTACCGATAATTGTGGCGCGACCATTTCTGGAACAACATCCGATCCTTTAACTTACAACACACAAGGAACTTATACCATCACGTGGAACTTTGATGACGGCAACGGCAATGATATCGATGTCACACAAAACGTCATCGTGGACGATATCTCAGCGCCAGTACCTGATGTTGCTAGTTTAACTGATATCACAGCAGAATGTTCCGCAACTATTACGGCTCCAACCGCTACGGACAACTGTGAGGGAACCATCACTGCAACGACTACTGATCCGCTAACTTACAACGCACAAGGTTCTTACACCATCACGTGGACTTATGATGATGGCAACGGAAACTCTTCAACACAAACGCAAAATGTGGTCATTGATGATACTACGGCACCAACTATATCGTGTCCTAGTAATATAACGACAACTAATGACTCAGGTCTTTGTTCTGCTGTTGTCTCATATACAATGCCAACCGGCTCTGATAACTGTGGTTCCATTACTATTACCCAAATTTCCGGATTATCTTCTGGAAGTCCTTTTCCTGTTGGCACAACAACAAATACATTTGAAATTGAAGATACTGCTGGCAATACAACAACATGCTCATTTGACGTCATCGTTAATGATACCGAAAATCCAACTATTACTTGCCCATCAACGGTAACGGTTAATGCCAATGCAAATTGTGAAGCAACTAGTGTTACCTTAGGAACACCCACGACCAATGATAATTGTAGTGTAGCTACAGTAACAAATAATGCACCTAGCACTTTTCCTTTAGGAAATACAACCGTAACCTGGACAGTAACAGATAATTCAGGGAACTCTGCGCAATGTACTCAGACCGTAACGGTGATTGACAATACGCCTCCAAGCATAACTTGTCCTTCAGATATCATTATTAATACCGATACAGGACTGTGTACAGCAAGCGGTGTGGCTTTAGGTACGCCAACAGTAACCGATAATTGTGGTGCTGGATATAGCAATGATGCTCCAAGTATTTTTCCTATTGGAGACACTACAGTTACTTGGACAGCAACCGATGGAAATGGTAACACAACAACGTGTACGCAACTAGTTACTGTTGAAGATAATGAAGCTCCTGTTGCCAATTGTCAAAATTTTACTGTTGCTCTAAACCCTGCAACGGGGCTTGCTACTATTTCTACATCTGATATTAATAATGGTTCTACTGATAATTGCTCTATTGCAAGTATAACATTATCTCAAGATACTTTTGATTGCAATGACATAGGGAACAACACTGTGACTTTAACGGTTACAGATGCTTCAGGCAATACTGATAACTGCAATGCCACGGTTACTGTTACTGATGCCGCACAAGGTGCATCGGTAAATATTTCAGTAAATAACAACCCTATTTGTGATGGTGAAGCCGTTACCTTCACTGCTACACCTAATAACGGTGGTAGCTCACCAAATTATGAATGGTTTGTCAATGGAAGTTCAGTAGGAAATAACAACAGCACCTACACAACTAATACGCTAACAAACAACGACCAGGTTTATGTAGAAATGACATCCAATGCTTCCGTTTGTGCAACAGCAGTTGCTAGCAATAGCATAACTATGGATGTGAATCCAACCTTACCTGTGTCATATACCTTAAATGCTTCGGCAAATCCAGCGTGTTCTGGAGATAATCTCACATTTTTCATTACTGGACTTGTTAATGGCGGATCATCGCCTACATACCAGTGGTATCTTAATGGTACTCCTGTTGGATCAAACACCAATTCATACAGTTCGTCAACCATTAACGATGGAGATATAATATCGGTTGATGTAACGTCTAATGCTACTTGTGCCAATCCAGTGCCAGCAACTGAGAGCTTGACTATGACTGTTAACCCGTTACCTACAGTAACCGCACAAGCAAATGGCAGTAATACCAATATTACTGTATGTGAAGGTGATACTTTAACCTTAACCGGCTCTGGGGCTTCGACTTATACGTGGGACAACGGTGTTGTAAACGGTGTGCCCCTGACACCATCAGTTGGAGTTCATACATACACAGTCACAGGAACTGATGTAAATGGTTGTGAAAATAATGATTCAATCACCGTAACCGTCAACCCAAATGCTTCCATAACCCTGCTTTCAACAAGTGCCGATCAAAGTGTTTGTCGTACTGGAGGAAACCCTATTGGGACTGTTGAAAACATAAATTTCAATATCTCCAATGCATCATCTGTCTCAGTAACAGGGTTACCTGCTGGAGTTAATTACAATTACAACTCAACTACTGGTAATTTAGTTATTAATGGAAACCCTAATAATGGTTTAAGTGGTACATTCGACTACACCATAACGGCAAACAACAGCTGTAATACTACCACTACCACCGGTACCATAACGGTTTATTCTGGTATTCCTTCAACACCAGGAAGTATCAATGGCCCTAGTTCATTTGGATGTCCCATAAGTACAGCTATCTATTATGTTGCAGATGACCCAAATGTGGAAACTTACAATTGGAACGTGCCAGGTTCAATGACTATAACTAATGGACAGGGTACGAACCAAATAGAGGTGGAAATAACCGGAACCGTTACATTTTTTCAAAACATTACAGTAACAGCAAGTAATGCATGTGGTACTTCCACATCCCGTTCTTTAAGAGTATTAGTTAGTTATTCTTCCACTCCTATCTCTGCAGGTCCTGATATTTATGTGTGTGAAGGCACACCTACCGTTATAATGGATGGAGATGTCGGAGGCATACAAGCCTACGAATGGGAATGGTCTGATAGTGGAGCTGGTGGAAGTTTTTCTCCTGTAGGAACCTATGATCCAGACCCTTATTGTGATGGTTTGTATTTCTGGGGAAATTGTTATGGTACATGGGTAGATCCACCTCCAAGACCTTTATATTCTGAAACAAGCACATATACACTTCCTCCTGGCGCACAAGCTGGAGATATTATTACCATAAGCTTAATTTCAGATAATGTTTGGAATCCAACTTGTGACCCTATTGTAAGTACTATGCAGGTTTATGTAATTGAAAGTCCAACAGCTACGATTACCAATCCAGCTACCATTTGTGGAGGAGATGATGTAATAATAACTGGAACACCTAATACAACGGTTTCCTATAACTTTAATGGCAACCCAGCAGGTACATTTACCATTGGTGCTAGTGGTACAATAACGTTCCCTGGTCTAGGTGCTGGGACTTATACCTTAACAAGTATTCAATATACCAATGCACCTAATAGCAATGGAGTTGGTTGCGTCAATACACTTTCAGAAAGTGTTATTGTAAACGAACCTATTTCAGTGACCGCTCCTAACGATATTACAATTTGTGAAGGAGAAACCGTTAACCTTTCTTCAACCACTTATTCAGGAACAAACGCTGTAGTAACATGGACAACTTCTGGGTCAGGTAACTTCTCTGGTAACACATATTCACCAAGTGCTGGTGATATTTTTAATGGTTCTGTGACACTTACAGTAACTAACACTCCTAGCGATGGCATATGTCCTAGCGACAGCGACTCTATGGTAGTAACCATTAATCCATTACCTACGGTTTATGCTGGTATTAATCAAACCATATGCGAAGGCGAGTCCGTTACCCTATCCTCGGCAAGCTACGGCGGAAGTGCCACCTCTGCATCTTGGTCTACTGCTGGTGATGGAAGTTTCTCAGGAAATGTCTACACACCTGGCGCAACAGACATTGCAAATGGTAGTGCAACACTTACCTATACAACCAATAATCCTGCTGGACCTTGTGGTGCTGTTAGTGACACCGTTGTCATTACCATTAATCCATCGGCTACTGTTAATGCAGGAAACGATGTCACTATTTGTGAAGGAGAAACGGTATCATTATCAAGTGCAAGTTATGGAGGCAGTGCCACTTCGGCAAGTTGGAGCACATCTGGTACGGGAAGTTTTTCAGCGGGTATTTATACGCCTAGCGCTACAGATATAACGAATGGATCTGTAACCTTAACATACACCACCAACAACCCTGCTGGACCTTGTGGTGTAGCCACAGATTACAAACTAGTTACAATAAACCCATTACCTGTTGTTGATGCTGGAACCAATGCTACAATATGTGAAACAGATGGTATCATTACGCTTAACGCCACATTAGGCGGAAGCACGACAGCTACTTGGTCATCATCTGGTGATGGTACATTTAACAATAACAACCCTAATGCTGTCTATACTTTAGGAGCTAATGATCTTATAAACGGTAATGTAACACTTACTTATACTACAAATTCGGCTCTTGCACCTTGTAGTGATGTTTCAGATAGTGTTACCTATACTATTATTCCTTATGTTAGCGCTACTGCAACTAATTTAACAACCATATCAGATTGTACAGCTATTATTGACCTTCAAGCCAACAGTACAGGAGAATGGAGTGCTACTTCTAGCAGTGGACATAGCTTCAGCTTTTCCAATATCAATGATCCAAACGCTACCTTTACAGGAGAAAGTGGTGGCACATATGATATAACTTGGACTATAGATAACATCTCTCCTTGTAGTGATTCTCAAGCTACCATATCAAATGTTACCTTTCCAGACTGTGGCTCTAATATCGATTTTGATGGTGTTGATGATGTTGTTTCATTTCAAAATAACTTCAATCAAACAAGTGCATTTAGTATTGAAACTTGGATTAAGCCCAATGCTTTAAGTGGCTTACAAACCATTTACTCAAAACGAAATGCCAATAATCTTAATACAGGTTACGATCTAAGACTGACCAACAGTACTTTATCGTTTAGATGGAATGGTGGTGGTCAAATCTCTGCTACTGGACTTACGACCAATAGATGGTACCATACTGCAGTAACTTTTGATGGTACAACTTACAAGCTATATGTAGATGGTATTGAATTAAATAGTAATCCTGGCAGTACTCCTAACACAAATACTATGCGATTCTTATTAGGTGCTATGGATCGTAATAACAATACGCCTACAAACCACTTTAATGGCTGGTTGGATGAATTGCGAGTTTGGGATGTTACCCTAACAACAGCTCAAATTAGGGAAATGATGAACCAAGAAATTGAACAAAATGGAGTGAATGTTAGAGGCTCTGTATTAGGTCTTGATATTTCTGGTTTAGCTTGGAGCGATTTAAATGCTTATTATCAAATGAATCAATCAAGCGATGTAAACGCTGGGGTACTATTAGCTAATTCAGGAAGTATTAATGGATCATTATTAAACATTACGTCTTTGCAAGATGAAACTGCTCCCCTACCTTACATATCTAATAATAACGGTAATTGGGATACAATTAATACTTGGTTATATGGTAATGTGCAACAAACTCCAAATACAAATGGTCTCAATAATACACCTATAAACTGGAATATTGTTAGAACCCAACATAATGTAACTTCAAACAGAAACACGGCTGTTTTAGGTTTACTAGTTGATAGTAATAGATACACCATTGACGACGATTCCTTATTAGTTTCAAGATATTTAAAAATAGACGGTATTTTAGATTTAGAAAATGAATCACAATTATTTCAAACAAATAACAGCTATGTAGATTATAGTGCTTCAGGTTACTTAGAAATTGACCAACAAGGATCTTCTAATGCATTTAATTACAATTATTGGGGAAGTCCAGTTACAACTGGTGGCAGTACTGGTACGTTAAACACATCTGAAGGTAAAACCTATAGATTAAATCAAATTTTACACGATGGTAATAGTCCTGTAAACTGGACAAATGCTTATAATGCAAGTCCTACATCTCCAGTTACATTAAGTAGTAGATGGATTTATTCTTTCTCTGAAGGTGGTGAAAATAATTATCCTGATTGGATACGTAAAGGACCTAACGTACCATTTAATGTTGGGCTTGGATTCACATTAAAAGGTAGTGGTGCTGCAACAGCCAACCAAAACTACTCTTTTAGAGGACAACCTAATAACGGCTCTATTACAAACAATACAGTTACTGCAGGTCCAACTAATACCAATCAAACTTTAATTGGAAACCCATATCCATCTGCTATAGATGCTAATGAGTTTATTAAAGATAATTTACCTGGAGGAAATCCAGGCACCTCAAGTAGTATTGATGGCGCATTGTATTTTTGGAAGCAATCATCAACTAATAATACCCATGTTACTGTAGCTTATCAAGGCGGTTATGCTACTTACTCTTTAATAGGCGGTGTTCCCGCAACAGCACATCCAGATATTGCAGGTGTAGGCGATGCTAGTTTAGATATTCCTGGCAGATATATTCCTGTTGGACAAGGTTTCTTTGTTACCTCAGCTGCTCAAGCAGATCAAATATCGAATGAAGTAAGATTTCATAATAGTCAACGTGTTTTTGTTAAAGAAACTTCTGGTAGCTCGGTATTTTTTAGAGATCAAAATTCCAATAATCAAACAGAAGACACAACCGACTCTAATGCTATTAAACGAGTTAGACTAGAGTTTATTTCTCCTGAAGGCGCTGTTAGACCCTTATTATTAGGGTTTACACCAGATAACACTGCAACCAATGGTTTTGATTATGGCTATGACGCCGAAAATTCTGATAGCTATCCTAATGATATGTCTTTTGATATTGAAGGTAAAAGATATGTTATTCAAGGTGTGGGTGCTTTTAACGAAGAAAACATCTACCCTGTTATTATAGATTTAGAAGCTTCAGGACCAATTGATATTGCTCTAAATGACCTAGAGAATTTTGAAGAAAGTGTAGATGTTTTTGTTTATGATGCGCTTCAAGGTACTTATTCAAGAATTAACGATGCTAATTTCCACATTAACCTAGATGCAGGAATATATCAAGATAGATTTTTTATCACATTCCAAGAAGAGCAAACATTAAGTGTTATTAATGAAACACATCATAATATTGTTCTTAACTACTTACAATCTACCGATGAGATTTATGTAAAAACACCGCAAAACCTTAAAACAAAGCAAGTATACTTAGTAAATATGCTAGGGCAAACGGTACGTTCATGGAACTCTACAAATGCGCCACTAGGACACGAGTTTAAATTACCTGTTAATAATATATCTGAAGGCAGCTATATTATTAAGGTTCTAACAACAAATCAAATTACAGTTAACAAAAAAATTGTGATAAAACAATAACAGTCAAATACATATATAATAAAAGCAGGCTAATAGGCCTGCTTTTATTATATAACCCCTACTCAAAAAATGCATTTCATCGATTTTTTTTGCTTTTTATAGATATTTAAAAGATAACTCTGTATATTAGCTGTAGCTATTAATTCATTTAACCCCAAATAAAATGATTAAAACTACCTACTTATGCCTTATGGCATTTTGCCTTTTAGCTTTTTCACCTATAAATACTTCTGCAAAAAGCAATACTGTTATTGTTCAAAATCAAATTCAAAAAGTTAGAATAAACTTTACAACACCGCAAGGATATGTAAGGCAATTACTATTAGGTTTTACGCCTAATAACGCTGCAAGCGATGATTTTGATTATGGTTACGATGCACTTAATATAGATGACTACCCAGACGACATGAGTTGGATGATAAATAACAATCCTTATGTTATTCAAGGCGTTGGTGCTTTTGATATTAGTAAGCAATACCCTTTAGGCATGTTTTTATCTAATGCTGGCGATATTGAAATTTCATTAAGCTCTATAGAAAACTTTAATCAAGCCATTAATGTATTTATATTTGATGCTTTAGATCATACTTTTACCCATATTAACGACTACAATTACGAAAACTTTGTAGATGAAGGCGATCATATCAATAGATTTTTTGTCACATTTACTAACGATTTATCTCAAATTAATTTTAGTAATGTAGAAGGTTTACATTTTTTATCTGTAGCAGACGAAAGTCCTTTATTAGAAAAAACCGACATAAGATATTTAAGTCATACTAAAGAACTTTATGTAAAAGCACCTAACTTATTAAAACAAATAGATTTATTTAACCTACAAGGACAACAGGTTTTAAAAATTATTCCAAACCAAAACACAACAAAATTTCGTTTAAAGCACACATTTTCTAGTGGTCCAATTATTGTTATCGCCACTGACCTAAAATCTCATTCTACAAAGAAAATATTATACGCCTATTAAAAAATCCCACATGAGTTTTTAATAGGGTTTTATTTACAAAAATGCGTTTCATCGGATTTTTTTGCTTTTTATAGATATTTTTTAATTTTTTTATATATATTGCCCCAGAATTCAAAAACTTTAAACTGAATTAAAACCCGCTAAAATGAAAAAATCTACCCTCCTACTTGTGGTATTTACATTAGTAATATCACAGCTTATTAATGGACAAACTGGCAAACGAATTAAAATCCAGTCACCCTCACAACCTACAATAGATTTGTTGGCAAATGAAGGCATTGACTTAAGATGCGGAGCCATTATTGAAAATAATTTCATTCAAGTCGAAGTCTCTGAACCTGACTTAGAAAAAATTGATCAATTAGGAATATCCTATACAGTACTAATTAACGACCTCACTCCATTCTACAGGAATCGTGCTGTTAATGACTTACCCAAAGCCATTCAAGAATTAGAATTGGAAAAATCCAGAGGTGCTAATCAAAACCAAGCACTACAAAGAGCTTCTACAACAAACATTGTTTTAGACAACTATCTACAATATCAAGGTTGTACTGAAGTGGATTGGGCCGTGCCAGCAAATTTTAACTTGGGAAGCATGGGTGGATGCCTTACCGTAGATGAAGTGATGGACGAACTTGATGATATGCATACCCTTTATCCAAATTTAGTCTCCGAAAGATTAGATGCCTCACCTAGTGGGCAAACAACTTGGGGAAACACTACTGGAGGAGCTTCAGATCAATGGGCTGGACAAACCATCTACTATGTTAGGATTACGGGTGACCAAGGATCAGCAGAAGGCACAAAACCACAAGTACTTCACACGTCCATGATCCACTCTAGAGAAGTAGGTGCTTTAATGGGCAATATTTTCTTTATGTGGTACATATTAGAAAACTATGATTCTGATCCCGCTATAAAAAATCTTGTAGACAACAATGAATTATACTTCATCCCCGTGGTAAATCCAGATGGTTTAAGGTGGAATGAAGTCATTGCTCCTAGTGGAGGTGGATTACAAAGAAAAAATTTGAGACCAAACACCAACGATTCTGGTTCTACTTCATCAAGCAATAACAATAGAGGTGTAGACTTGAATAGAAACTTTAACTATTTCTGGGGAAGTGCAGGAACAGGATCATCTGGCTCACCAAGTAGTAGTGGCTACAGAGGGCCATCTGCAGCATCAGAACCAGAAACACAAATCATTGAAGATTTTGTTTTATCAAGAAACTTTAAAACCGCCGTATGGCAGCATACTTATGCCAACGCCATCCCACATCCTTATGGTGGAAACAACACTTATGTGTCTGGACGCGAAGACGAAATGCATGAATGGCATGCCGATATGACACGCTACAACCGTTATGTTTCTGGAGCCTTAGTACTTCCTCCTGCAAATGGAATTGCAGACGATTGGATGTTGGGCGGGTCACCAGACTCTAATGGTTCTAGTGGTTCTGGGCAAAACATATTGGCAACAACACCAGAAAACGGCCATGGCTCTGAAGCTAGCGGAAGTGGTTTTTGGCCCACACCATCAAATATCTTCGAGATAGCAAAACGTATGGTTCGCATCAACTTAATGAATATTTATTATGGTGGAAAATACGCCAAACTTCATGACTTAACTCAAAGTGACATCACAAGCCTAACATCAGATTTAACTTTTGGAATTGAGAGAATTGGTCAAACATCAAGTAATTTCACACTTACAGTTACACCAATATCAACTAACATTACAAATATTATTTCTCCATCTACCCTGTCTGGAATGAGCGTTTTAGATCAAAATAACGTTACAGCTCAAATTACACTTGATTCTGGCATTCAACCCAACGAAAAGGTTGAATATAATGTAACATTGGAAGATGACAGCGGAAATATATTTTATGATGTTGATTATAAAAAGTATTATCAGCCCAATGTTTTATTTTCTGACAACCCTGACAATGATGGAACATCAAACTGGGATGCAACAGGACAATGGAGCACAACCTCAAATTCTTCTTGGTCAGGATCCCAATCAATCAGAAATACTTCCTCTTCATCATATAGTAATAATTCAAATAGCACGTTGACCACAATCAATTCTTATGATTTCAGTGGATCTGATGAAGTATTAGTACAGTTTTACGCAAAATGGGATTTAGAACGAAACTATGATTTTGTTGAACTTTTAGCGACAACCAATGGCTCAACTTGGTTTCCCGTCTGTGGAAAATATACTAAGCCAAACTCTACTTATGAAACCAATGATGCACATGCTTACAAAAGCAGTTCCTACTATGGTTTTCAAGAAAACAATAGCTCCGGACAAGTCTATGATGGTGATCAAATGGATAATTGGGTCATGGAAGAAATAGTCATTGATGAAAACACAAATTCCTCCCTACATAATGCATCCAATGTACAATTTAGGTTTAGGTTCAGGTCAGATGGTAGCAATGAAACTGAAAACTATTCAGCAAACCTTGACGGATTTTATGTAGATGACTTTAAAGTCATTGGCCTACAAGTGCCTTGCGAGACAACAACCCCTTCAGGATTGACAGTTTTAAATATTACACAACTTACAGCTGAAGTATCCTGGAATGACATTCCTTCAGCCACATATGATCTTAGATATAGAGAAATTGGAGCACCATCTTGGACTGAAATTACTGACATTTCAGAAAACACATACAACTTAAACGGTTTGGAACCCTCTACAAATTATGAAGTTCAGGTAGCGACAAGATGTATTGCCGCTACATCATCTTACAGTACTTCAGAAAACTTTACAACCGAAGATACTGCACCCTGTTTAGGCACTCCTATAGTAAGTTATCCCTATACAGAAACTTGGGATACCAATATAGGTGACTGGTCACAAGGCACTGGTGATGATGGTGAATGGTCTCATAATTCTGGTAGCACCATTTCAAGTCAAACAGGGCCTGACGATGATTTTACTGAAGGAGGAAGTTACTTTTATACCGAAGCCTCTAATGGCGATTTAGGTTCCGGTGCAACGGTATACCTGGTAAGCCCATGTTTTGATTTAAATGGGTATGAAAATGCGAACTTCACGTTCTACTACCATATGCATGGAGCTGATATGGGGGACCTTTCCTTGGAGGTTACCTTGGACAATGGCAATAACTGGACCAACCTTACAACACTTTCAGGACCACAACAAAGCTCAAATGGTGCAGCTTGGGAGATGGAAGACGTCGATTTAAGCCTCTATGACGGACAAATCATAAAACTTAGGTTTGTTGGACTTACAGGTAATGGCTACAGAAGTGACATGGCCATCGATCAAATTAATTTAACTGCAGATGTTGCAGGATCCGAGCCACCAACTGCCGTTTGTCAAAATATTACCGTGCAACTGGATGAAACGGGAAGCGCAACTATTGTAGCTGCAGATATTGACAATGGGTCATCGGATGATGTGGCTATCACGGACTATAGTATTGACATAGATACTTTTGATTGTAACAATGTTGGAACACCTGTAGACGTAACACTTACAGTAACAGATGGCGATAGCCAAACCGATATATGTACTGCTACAGTTACCGTAACACAACAAGATGAACCTACAGCTGTAAACTGTTGGGACAATTTTGTTTATAATGATACGACTTGTACCTGGGAAAACCTGGGAACGCAACCCACCGAACCAACCGCGACCAACTGTTGGGACGATTACCAGTTCAACACCACATCTTGTGAATGGGAAAACCTTGGTAGTCAACCCACCGAGCCAACCGCAACAAACTGTTGGGATGATTACCAGTTCAACACCACATCTTGTGAATGGGAGAACCTAGGCAGTCAACCTACTGAACCAACTGCGACAAACTGTTGGGACGATTACCAGTTCAACACCTCATCGTGTGAATGGGAAAACCTAGGGACGCAACCTACCGAACCAACTGCGACAAACTGTTGGGATAATTACCAATTCAACACCTCATCGTGTGAATGGGAGAACCTAGGCAGTCAACCCACCGAGCCAACCGCAACAAACTGTTGGGACGATTACCAGTTCAATACCACGTCTTGTGAATGGGAAAACCTTGGTAGTCAACCCACCGAGCCAACCGCAACAAACTGTTGGGATGATTACCTGTTCAACACCACATCGTGTGAATGGGAGAACTTGGGAACGCAACCCACCGAACCAACTGCGACCAACTGTTGGGACGATTACCAGTTCAATACCTCATCGTGTGAGTGGGAGAACCTAGGAACGCAACCCACCGAACCAACCGCAACAAACTGTTGGGATGATTACCAATTCAACACCTCATCGTGTGAATGGGAGAACTTGGGAACGCAACCCACCGAACCGACCGCGACAAACTGTTGGGATGATTACCAGTTCAACACCACGTCTTGTGAATGGGAAAACCTTGGTAGTCAACCCACCGAGCCAACCGCAACAAACTGTTGGGATGATTACCTGTTCAACACCACATCGTGTGAATGGGAGAACTTGGGAACGCAACCCACCGAACCAACTGCGACCAACTGTTGGGACGATTACCAGTTCAATACCTCATCGTGTGAGTGGGAGAACCTAGGAACGCAACCCACCGAACCAACCGCAACAAACTGTTGGGATGATTACCAATTCAACACCTCATCGTGTGAATGGGAGAACTTGGGAACGCAACCCACCGAACCGACCGCGACAAACTGTTGGGATGATTACCAGTTCAACACCTCGTCTTGTGAATGGGAAAACCTGGGTAGTCAACCTACCGAGCCAACCGCAACAAACTGTTGGGATGATTACCAATTCAACACCTCATCGTGTGAATGGGAGAACTTGGGAACGCAACCCACCGAACCAAGTGTGGAATGTTGGGAAACTACAACTTTCAACACTACAACTTGTACTTGGGATATAAACAATGATGGAGATACGGTAGACCCCATCTGTATGACTCAAGATATAACCGTAACATTAAGTGGTGGAACGGTTACCATCACTGCTGGTGATATTGACAATGGATCTAGTGATGACTGTGGCATTGCTTCTCTGTCTGTGTCTCCTGCGATGTTTGACTCTAATGATATTGGAGACAACAATGTAGTTCTTACTGTAACAGATCACAGTGGAAACAGCTCTAATTGTAATGCGACAGTTACTGTTGAAGAAGAGACTTTGGACATAAAAGGCAGTACCATTAAAAACTTGGGCATCTACCCCAACCCATTTAATGACATTGTGTATGTTACACTTCCAAATGGATTGAACAATGACTCCTTCAATGTCGATATTTATGATATTAATGGAAGACTTGTGTTCAACAAAAGCCTGAAAAGCAACAACAACAAGCTTGAAATATATGGCCTGGACAATCTTGAGCAAGCACTTTACTTGATTAAAATAACTAATACTTCCACAAAAGAGTATGTATTTAGAAAGTTAATAAAGTTTGAGTAAGCTTTGTAGCCTATTTCCTATAAAAAAGGTTGTGGACATCCACAGCCTTTTTTATTTACATATTGACTGTCAAATATTTACAAAAACATTTTACATTTAAAACCATAAAATCCTAAATTCATATTTAACTCAAAATCAAATAATTACACTTATATAATTGCGTTTCATCGAATTTATTTGCATTTCACAGAATTGATGTTTATGTTTGTCCTATAATTTTTAGTCCTAAACTAAAATTTAACCGCTTATGAAAAATTATACTCAACAGGTATCAAAGTACCTACTGCTTATTAGTGTGCTTGTATTTTCAAGCACTGCTTACTCTCAATATTGCAACTCATCCGGAAACAATGACTACTATATGTCTATAGGTTTAGTTGAGTTAAACTCAATCAATAACTCAACAGGTGACGGAGTCACAACAACTGGTTATTCTGATTATACGGCAATAAGTACTGATTTAGATATAGGAACAACTTATACTCTAAATTTAGAAGCTAACAAAACCAACAATTACCCTGTTGGATTTAGAGTATGGATAGATTGGAATGGTGATGATGATTTTAATGATTCTGGTGAACTTGCTTTCTCAACAGGGCCTTCAAGTATTTATTCAACATCAGGAAATATTTCAGTTCCTCTTTCTGCTGTTTCTGGATCTACAAGAATGAGAGTAATCGTTAGGTATAACAACCTACCCAGTAATTGTGGAACTTACAATTATGGAGAAACAGAAGATTATACAGTTAACCTCATTGCTTCCAACCCAGCTCAAGAAATTGAAATAACAGGAAACGGCAATACCATAAACGATGGCGACATAACTCCTGATCCTACAGACAACACCGACTTTGGAAATGTAAACTATCCAGGCGGATCAAACAACAATATTTTTATAATTGAAAACCTCGGCGGAAGCAACGATTTAAATTTAACCGGAAGTTCTCCTTATGTAAACATTAGTGGTACCCACGCTGGAGATTTTACAGTCACAACCATACCCGCTTCAACAATAGCAGCAGGAAACAATACAGTATTTGCCATAGAATTTGCGCCTAGTGCTCTTGGACTTAGAAGCGCCACAGTTTCCATTGCCAACGATGATAGCGATGAGAATCCTTACAATTTCAACATTCAAGGAACGGGAATTACACCCCCTCCGTGTGGATCGACAGTATTAGGCAACTATAGTTATGAAGGCGGCAACCAAGGCTGGGACACATCTGATAGCAATGCTAGCAGAGAAAACTATAGTTCAAGAGCTTACTCAGGGAACTATAGCATACGCCTACGAGAAGATGGACAAGCGATTTCCCCTTCGTTTAGCTTGTCAGATTATGACAAAGTGGATCTAAAGTTCTTTTTCTATGCCTCTGGTATGGATTCTTATGAAACTTTTTATATAGACTATAGAGAGAACAATTCTGCTTCCTGGCAGACTGTTTCTGAATATAGAAGAGGAGAGTACAGTACCTCACTAAACAAAACAGGAGACTTTATTAATAACGCGTTCCATAGTAAAACAGCTACCCTCTTTAAGGATGATTTTAGTTTTCCAGCAAGTGCAACCGCGCAATTTAGATTACGAAATGATGCCAATGGCAGTAGTGATTATGTCTATATAGACAACATTACCATTACAGGAACAACATACTGTTCGCCAACCAATGGTCCAGGCGGGGTTGCAAGCAACTTAGACCTATGGTTAAAAGCCAATACCGTAGATGGCTCAACAATCGCAGGTGATGGTACAGATGTTACTTTTTGGGCCGACAAAGGCAAAGGCAACCATGCCGAAACCGTTGAAGACTTTATGGCTCCCGTGTATATGCACAATGTTAATAGAAACATCAACTTCAATCCCGTTGTTGAGTTTCAAAACGACAATACTACAGCTTGGTCTGACATGACTTACATCAACAGCGATAGACAAGAACTAAAGGGTACAGGTGGATTCAATAGTAGCGATGCCTTTATAGTTGCATTCCCTGACCCTACAATTACTACCAGTATGATTCCATTGGATACCTTTACCAGTACAGACCCTTCTGGAAATACATACAACGAAGATGTAACTGGTTTTGGATATGGTGCCTATTCTGCTCGTGTCTATAATGAACGATTAACATATTGCTTAGGAACTACCGGAGAAGATGCAGACGTTGATGAGTACCCGGGCACAGGTTTTGGCCGTGCAGATACAAATTCAGGTACCAATTACAACCAAGTGGGCATTGTTAATTTTAGAGAGAATACGATCAATGATAATATGGAGCTATATTTCAATGCCAACAATGTAGGTAATGTAGACAATGAACCAGAGGCATATGCACGAGTGAACAACACACGTTATTGGATAGGACGCAGTCAATATTGGGATGGTAGCTTTGATGGCAGAATTGCTGAAATCATAACTTATGATTCAAGAAAAAATGACATTGATCTTACGCAAGAACGTAATCGTATTCAATCTTATTTGGGCATTAAGTACGGTATCACACTTGGCTCAAATGGCACATCTCAAGATTATGTGGACAGCGATGGTAACGTAATATGGGATGCAGATGCTGAAAACTTTAATTATGACATTGCCGGTATTGGTCGTGATGATGCCTCAGAATTGCTGCAAAAACAATCCAGAAGTGTCAATAATGCTACTGCCACACACTCCCATACAGACCTTGACGACAACTATAGAAGTCAAGGGGTTTTAACAATGGGACTAAGTCAAGTATATGACACAAACCACGAAAACATTACCAATAATGGTACAACATTTAGTGACAAACAGTTTTTGATGTGGGGAAATGATGGTGAAAGCTTACATGGTCCGCAAGTTACCGTTCAAATTAATATGAGCGAAGATATCTCTCCTGCCTTAGAAACTGAAGTAGAGTTTAATGGTATTGCCAGAACTTGGAAAGTTGTGGAAAGAGGTGGTGATATACCTACAGTAGAAGTCCAAATACTCAAAAACGCCATACGAACAGCAACACCACCAGATGGACGTTATCTTATGTTTATTTCAGATACTCCAAACTTTGGTCCAACTGCAGATTATAGGGTAATGACCGAAACCACCAACGAACTTGGAGAAGCCACATTGACCACTGATTATGATTTTGATGGCACAAAATACATTACTTTTGGTTGGGCTCCAGAAGTAGTTTACACTAGATCCATTGCCTTTAACGGTACTACAGATTATATCGATATGGAAGATGCCTTGGATTTAAACTCCTCAGAATTTACCATATCTGCCTGGGTAAAAAGAGATACCAATTCTGGAAATACATCCATTTTATCCAAACGAGATGCTAGTTATACCAACGGTTACGACTTAAAAATAAACAATAGCGGTTATGCCGAAATGTCTTGGGGTAACTCAGGAACACAAACCATAACTTCTAATGTTATTATACCAGAAAATCAATGGCATCATATAGCTGTTATTTATAATAGTGGTAATGCAACCATGTATATTGATGGTGTAGAATCTACATCGCAAAGCCTATCGGCACCACCTAACACAAACCACTCATTTTATATTGGTGCTGCAGCAAAAAATACTCCTGAAGCTTTCTTTCACGGAAATATAGACGAAGTAAGAGTTTGGGATGTGGCCTTATCTCTAGATGAACTTCATTTTATCATGAACCAAGAAATTTTAGAAAACAGTAATTTTGTTGAAGGAGCTTATTTCGAATCTAGAAGTATTACACCTACTAAAAATGATGTAAACACATTACCTTGGAATAGCTTAGCTGGTTATTATCCAATGTCTACATATACTTATACCAATACTAAAGATGAATCTGGAAATGGGCATCAAGGTGCTTTAAGACATTTAAGAACTGTTGACAAACAAACGGCTCCATTACCTTACCAATCAACAGCTAATGGCGATTGGGATACCGCAACAACATGGACAAACGGAACTGTGCAAACTATGCCAGGAGCCAATTCTATAGTTGATAATTCGATTACTGTTGATTGGAATATTGTTGAAACCAATCATAATGTAACAATGGACAATAGTAGCCTTGCCTCTGGAAACAATGGCAACAGAAATGTGTTAGCTCTAATGATTGACAGCAACGAATTAACCGTTAATGGTGATAACACCAGCGAAACTGGATTTGGTATAACCATATCGCATTACCTAAATTTAGATGGAAAAATAGATTTAGAAGGCGAATCACAACTTATTCAAACATTAAATAGCGACTTGGTTGTAGGCACAACAGGTAACTTAGAAAAAGACCAACAAGGTACTAGAGACTTATTTACATATAACTACTGGAGTTCTCCTGTTGGTGTAACAACAACTGCAAATCCTAACAATTACAGTTATAGTTTAAATAGTAATATTTTAAAAGACGGGACAAACTCTGCCTCTCCTACAAATATTAATTTTGTTGGTGGCTATAATGGTAGTTCTTCAAGCCCAGTTAGTATTGCTAGTTATTGGTTATGGAAATTTGGCAACCTACCAAGCGGCGACTATTCATCATGGCAACATGTAAGACATACAGGAACCATTTTAGCTGGTGAAGGTTTTACCATGAAAGGAGTTGCTAACACAAATGGTAACGTATCACTTGAACAAAATTATGTTTTTGATGGTAAACCAAATAATGGCGATATTAACCTTACATTAAACTCAGGAAACGACTATTTAGTAGGTAATCCATACCCTTCTGCTATAGATGCCGAACAATTTATTTTAGATAACGGACCAACTTTAGATTATACAGGATCTGCTCCAGAAGGTGATGCCTTAATTAGTGGAACCCTTTATTTCTGGGAACACTGGGGTGGCGGTTCACATGTACTAGCCGAATACCAAGGTGGTTACGGAACTTACAACCTCGCTGGAGGTGTTCCTGCTGCTGCTTGGGGTACACCAGATCCAGACGTTGCCCAAGTAGGTACTGGTACTAAAACGCCAGGAAGATACATTCCTGTTGGTCAAGGCTTCTTTGTTACAGGCGACTCAACTGGTGATATTAATTTTAATAACGGACAACGTGTGTTTCAAAAAGAAGGTACATCAGCTTCAGTTTTCATGAGAAATGATGGTGCTAATCAACAACAAGCTACAACTGTTGATAACAGAATGAAATTACGCATAGGTTTCAACTCTGTAAACACCATTCATCGTCAATTATTAGTAACTGTTGACGCTCGAGCTTCTCAAGGTTTTGATTGGGGATTTGATGGCCTTACTAACGAAGACCAAATTGATGACATGTATTGGATGTTAAATGACGACAAATACACGGTTCAAGGAATTGATACTATCAATCAGAGTACTATTTTACCTTTAGGCATTCACACTGATGATAATGGGTTAAACAACATTACTATCGATATTCTTGAAAACGTTCCTGATCATCTTGATATTTACGCACATGATAAAGAATTAGGTATTTATCACGACTTAAGAGAAAGTCGTTATGAATTTTATTTAGATGCTGGTGAATACTTAGACCGATTTGAAATTACATTTGCTAATCAATCATTAAGTACAGAAGATAGTTTAGTTAATGCAAACAACTTACAGGCGCATTATTCTAACAACAGTCAAAGTATTGTTATTCACAATCCAAAACTAGTTACAGTAGAATCAGTTGAAATGACAACTATTCTTGGACAAAAATTATTTACGTTCAATAATGTAGAAACAGCTACATTAACTACAATTAAAACACAACAATTAAGTACTGGAACATATATAATTCAAGTAAACACTAACGATAATAATACGATAACTAAAAAAGTACTTGTTAATAATTAAACACCTATTAACAAAAGGTATGCAACCAAAAAGGTCTCGCAAAAACGAGACCTTTTTTTATGCTAATTTAGCAATAAGTTCATCTAAACTAAGCTGTTCCTGTTCTCCAGAAACCATGTGTTTTAAAGTATATTTTGAGCTTTCCATTTCCTTCTCACCCACTAAAACAGTATATGGAATTTGCCTTTTATCGGCGTGTTTCATTTGCTTACCCATTTTGGCAGCATCTGGATAAAGCTCTGTATTAATGTTATGATTACGTAATGCTTTAACGGCTTTGATAGCATAAAGTGCTTCGTTATCGCCAAAATTTATAAATAACGCCTTAATATTTTTATTAACCGTATTGGGGAACAAATTTAATTCTTCAAGAACCAAATAAATTCTGTCCAAGCCAAAACTAATACCAACGCCACTCATGTTTTTAAGACCAAAAATCCCTGTAAGATCATCGTATCTACCGCCGCCACCAATAGAGCCCATTTTAACACCTTCTGGAGCAGCTACTTCAAAAATAGCACCTGTATAGTAATTTAAACCACGCGCTAAAGTAACATCTAATTGTAGCTTGGCCGTTTGTAAACCAAGTTCGGCTATGGCTGTATTAATAAATTGAAGCTCCTCAATTCCTTTTTGTCCTTCTTCTGAAACACTTAAAATATCTTGTAATTGCTGTATTTGCGTTGCAAAATCGCCTTTAAGCTCGAAAAGTGGTTGAAGTTTATTAATGCCTTCTTCCGAAATACCTTTAGCAAGCATCTCTTCTTTGACTTTCTCCTCGCCTATTTTATCAAGTTTATCTAAAGCGACTGTAAAATCGATTAACTTATCGCTAGCTCCAATAACTTCGGCTATTCCAGATAATATTTTACGGTTATTGATTTTTATGGTAACACCTTCTAATTGTAAGGCTGAAAATACAGCGTCGTATAATTGCACAAACTCTACTTCTTGCCAAAGCGATGTACTTCCAACAACATCGGCATCGCATTGATAAAACTCTCTAAAACGTCCTTTTTGTGGTCTGTCGGCGCGCCAAACAGGTTGCATTTGGTAACGTTTAAATGGAAATTCTATGTCGTTTTGATGCTGAACAACATAACGTGCAAACGGCACTGTTAAATCGTAACGAAGCGCTTTTTCAGAGATTTTGGGTGTTAATTTTGTAGCATTCTTCTCGGTGTAAAGTGAATCTTCTACTTTTCTTAAAAAATCACCTGAGTTTAAAATTTTAAAAATGAGTCGGTCACCTTCGTCGCCATATTTCCCCATAAGGGTGTCGGAGTTTTCAAAACTTGGAGTTTCTATAGGTTGAAATCCAAAGCGCTCAAACTGGGTTTGTATGGTATTAAAAATATAGTTACGCTTAGCAACTTGTTCTGGGTTAAAATCTCTGGTACCTTTAGGAATGCTTGGTTTTTGTGCCATATTTATGTCTGGAAAATCAGGTGTCTTTTTAAGTATTAGACAAAATTATCAAAAAAATAGTTCTCGGCTATATGCGAACTAACAAACTTATTAATTAATCAAGTTATCAAAAAACTTAAACAAATCGCCTTTTGTAATACTGCTTCCTTGCTGAATAAGTTTAAACTTATCAGCATTTCTATCGTTTGAATAGTTTTTCTTGGCTTGTTGAAACTCTACCTCATCATTCATTAAGTTTTCACGTAACCAATTATACCCATCGCTGGTTGTAATATCAATACCGTTATTTAACTTGATGGCAATAGCATGCATATGTTCTTCAGCAAAATGGAATAAATGCATTTGCTGTGACGAGATATGTTCCACATAGTTTACTTGCTTTAAAACACCCTCCCAAACTAAATCGCTAAACACATCTAGCTCTTGCTCGGCTACTTCTGGTTTGTTTGTTTTAATATCTGCCCACTCATCTGCAGTAATAGATTGTGTAGCTAGAAAGTTAATAAACTCTTGGTTTAACTCTTCAAACTGTTCTTTTGTTAGTCTTGCGTATTTCATGAAATGTTGTTTTCTTGAACATGTAATAATAAAAAAAGCCCCAACTAAGGTTGAGGCTTTTTATATAGAAATTATTGTTTAGTTTTCTGGAATAACCTCAAACTCGATATCGAAGGTTACTTCACGATGTAAACGAATAGCAGCTGAGTAAAGCCCTAAACGTTTAATGTTTCCACCTACAATACTGATAAATTTCTTATCAACAGTATGTCCTTCTTTTTCGAATGCGCTAACAAGGTCTAATTTAGTTACAGAACCAAATAACTTGTCACCTGCAGAAGCACCTTCAGTAGCTTTAGCTGTAATTTTAAGGTTTAATGCCTTAATAGCTTCTGCTGTTTTTTCTGCTTCTTCGATAATTTTCTTTTCTTTAAAGGCTCTTTGCTTTAAGTTTTCAGCTAACACTTTCTTTGCAGAAGATGTTGCTAAAACCGCGTGCCCTTGAGGAATTAAAAAGTTTCTACCATAACCGCTCTTAACTGTTACAATATCGTCTTTAAATCCTAAATTCTCAACGTCTTGTTTTAATATAAGTTCCATTGTTATGATATTTTATTTTAATAAATCTGTCACGTATGGCATTAACGCTAAATGACGCGCTCTTTTAATAGCAACAGAAACTTTTCTTTGATATTTTAATGATGTTCCAGTTAAACGACGTGGTAAAATTTTACCTTGTTCGTTTACAAATTGTAATAAGAATTCTGGATCTTTATAATCGATATACTTAATACCGTATTTCTTGAAACGGCAGTATTTCTTCTCTTTAGAAGTTTCTATGTTAAGCGGCGTAAGATATCTAATCTCACCGTCTTTTTTTCCTTTTGCTTGTTGTTCAATAGATGTTGACATAATTAAGCTTTTTGTTTGTTTCTTTTTCTTCTTTCTTCAGCCCAAGCTACAGCGTGCTTGTCTAGTTTTACAGTTAAATAACGCATAAAACGCTCGTCACGTCTAAACTCTACCTCTAATTGAGAGATTGCTTCTCCTGGTACAGTGTACTCAAATAAGTGATAAAAACCACTTTTTTTGTTTTGAATTGGGTAAGCTAATTTTTTTAGTCCCCAATCTTCTTTCGATATCATCTTTGCACCTTTAGAAACAAGAAAATCTTCGTATTTCTTTACTGTTTCCTTTATCTGTGTTTCAGATAAAACGGGATTCAAGATGAAAACAGTTTCATAATGATTCATGTTAAAATCTATTTTATTGTTAAAATGGGTGCAAAAATAATTATTTTATTTATATCTTACAACTTTATCCCATCTTATTATCCCGAAAGTTTCACCTGTTAAAGATATGTTAAAAACAGTATTTTAACGATGTTTTTTGGTTTTTAACCGAAATATTCGTACTATTGTCGATACCTTAACCGAAATATTATAATGTTATGACTCTAAATTGTGTAGTAGTAGACGATTCAGCAATACAGCGTCTTTCAATTGTTAAGCTAATTGAAAACCATCCGTCTCTTAATTTAATCGCTGAATATAATAGTGCCTTAGAAACAAAAAACGGCCTAAATAACCATAAAGTTGATTTAATCTTTTTGGATATTGAAATGCCTGTACTTAATGGTTTTGAACTATTAGACGTTCTTAATAATAAACCCCAAATTATTTTTGTAACAGGTAAAACAGAATATGCTTTTAAAGCGTTTAATTATGATGCCACCGATTACCTACACAAACCCATTACTAAAGAGCGTTTTAATACTGCTGTAGATAAAGCCATAGAGCAACACAAGCTTAAAATGGACTTTAATGAAACAGAAGGCGAACACATTTTTGTTAAAAGTAATTTAAAAAAGAGAAAAGTTTACATTAAAGACATTAAATGGATTGAAGCTCTTGGCGATTACGTTAAACTGGTTACAGAAGAAACAAGTTTAGTAGTGTTATCTACTATGAAAGCTTTTGAAAAAGAATTACCTGAAGGCAAGTTTTTAAGAATACACAAATCTTATATTGTAAACCTAGATAAGATAGATAGATTTAACAGCAAGAACGTAGAAGTTGGCGCTTACGAAATCCCTTTAAGTAGAAATAAGAAAACACAACTTGTTGACGCTTTAAACAATATTTAGTTTAGTAATTATCAACATTTAATATTACCCTAACCGACCTAAACGTTTTAACACTCATGAAGCTATTGTTAACTTTAACAATAGCTTCTTTAGTTTTAGCTAAAGATTGTTTAGGCGGTATTTTTAATAACACATGCTTAATGTATTGGTTTCTAATTCTAGCTACAGGAGGAAATTCTGGCCCCAGAACATTATCTTTAAATACCATTCGTAACGATTTTGCATACCAACTAGCACCTTCATTAACTCTATTATAATCGCGATGTTTAAACGTAATTTTAATTAATCGGTATACCGGCGGATATTTAAAATTATACCTATCATCCATTTGCTCTTTAAACATATCGGTATAAGCATTGGTTGATACTTGCTGTAAAATATTATGATATGGATTATAGGTTTGAATTAATACTTTACCACGTTCTTTTGTTCGCCCTGCCCTACCCGATACTTGTAACATGAGCTGAAAACTGCGTTCGTGAGCTCTAAAATCGGGAAAATTAAGCATATTATCAGCATTCATAATCCCCACAAGTTTCACATTTCTAAAATCCAACCCTTTGGTTAGCATTTGTGTTCCCACAAGAACATTGATTTCTTGTTGTTCGAAAGCCGTAATTATTTTTTCATAACCGTATTTTCCGCGTGTAGTATCAAGATCCATGCGTCCTACTTTTGTTTCAGGAAAAATTTCTGAAACCTCTTTAGCGACTTGCTCGGTACCAAATCCTTTAGTATCCAAATCTGGGCTTCCGCAAGCATCACAGGTTTTAGGCATTACAGAATAATACCCACAATAATGACATCGCAATTGCCCTTTAAACTTATGATATGTTAAACTAACGTCGCAATTAGGGCATTGTGGTGAATGCCCGCAAGTGGTACACTCTACAATAGGTGAAAACCCTCTACGATTTTGAAATAAAATAATCTGAAAACCTTCTTCTAAGGCTTCTTGCATTTCTTCTATTAAACGATCGCTAAAATGGCCTGTCATGCGCTTTCGCTTGTGCTTGTCTTTAATATCAACAAGTTCAATTTCTGGCATTAAAACATCATTATATCTTGTCTTTAGCTCTACTAAACCGTATTTTCCTTGTTTGGCATTAAAATAACTTTCCAAACTAGGTGTCGCAGAACCTAAAAGAATTTTTGCTTGAAACTGGTTGGCTAACACAACAGCAGCATCTCTAGCATGATAGCGTGGTGCAGGATCAAATTGTTTATAAGATTGTTCGTGTTCTTCATCTACAATAATCAACCCCAAATTTTGAAACGGTAATAGAATGGACGACCTAGCACCTAATATAATTTTAGCTTTTGAAGATTGTTTTAAAACCTGATTCCAAACCTCAACACGTTCGTTAGTGGAGTACTTAGAGTGAAATACCGCTACTTCTTCACCAAAATACCCTTGTAGCCTATTTACTAGCTGTGTTGTTAAAGCAATTTCAGGCACTAAAAATAAAACTTGTTTTCCGTCTCGTATTTGCCCCTCTATTAGTTTAACATAAATCTCTGTTTTTCCTGAGGATGTTACCCCATGTAACAACACAGTATGGTGATGATTGAAGGCTGTTTTTATGGCTTTCAAAGCTGTTTCTTGAGCCTCATTTAAAAATGTGTTGCTTTGTTTTTTTTCTCCCGTAAACTGAACTCTATCTGTTTTTAGGTAATAAGCCTCTAGAATTCCTTTGTCTATTAACGTTTTAATAATAGCTGATGAGGATTGACTTGCATTTATCAATTCTTTAACCTTAATAGGTTTTTTAGATTTTGCTATTAATGAAAATAACGTTAGGACAACGTCTCGCTGTTTTGGAGCTCGACTTAAACCATCTAACACATCTTTTAAAGCATTGTCAGATTGATACGTTTTAGGAAATTTAACATACCTAACTAACTTGGGCTTATACTTTTCGTATATTTCTTCCTGAACATTAATCACCTTTTTTTCTAGTAGGCGTTTAATGACTGGAAGCACATTTTTTTTATCTAAAATATTTGAAATCTCATGAACACTAAGTGACGTTTGATGCTGAAGTGCTTCGTACACTAAAAACTCATCATCTTTTAATTCGGAATCCTTTAAAACAACATCTGTTTTACCGCTAATTACCGTTTCACTTTCCAATAAAAAAGCATTTGGTAATGCGGCTCGCATAACTTCTCCTACCGCACACATGTAATACGACGCTGTCCAATGCCAAAACTCCAATTGTTGCTTAGTTACTATGGGAGCATCATCTAAAATTTGATGTATTTCTTTGGGCTCGTAAACTTCAGGTGGTGTGTTATGTATTTGGTAAACCAAAGCTGTATAAATTTTAGTTTTCCCAAAGGGTACCGATACTCTTACACCTGGAGTTAAAAATTGCGCCTCGGCTGCTGAAACCAAATACGTAAACTTATTAGGAACCGGAATGGGTAATATGACATCGATAAAATTAGCCATATTAAAACATACTTTTTTCGTTAATCTTACGCAAGCGATTTAAAGAAGCGTTTAGCTCGTAACCTAAAAGAAGAATATTGGAGTTTAACCATAAATAAAACAGTAGAATAAGCAAAGCACCTATAGATCCATAGAGTTCGTTGTACTTAGAAAAGTTCTCGATATAAATACCAAATAAATACGAGGTAATAATAATTAAAACAGTCGTTAATACAGCTCCTATCGAGAAAAACTTAGAGGCTTTTCCTTCCTTGGTTCCAAAATAATACAAAGTAGCTGTTGCTAAATATACCATGAGAACAAAAAAACCATATTTTGCAATAATCATCCAGGTCTCTACATTTTTCACAACGCCATAACTTTCTAAGTTACCTATAACATAAATTTGAAAATACCCTAAAACCAGCACTGTAAGAATTAAAAGAAATGCTAGAATTAACGCTACACCTAAAGCATATAAATATTGTTTAACAACGTTTCTCGATAATTGTTCATGATACGAATTTTCAAACCCAGAAAATACTGCACTAATTCCATTTGCCATTAAAAACACCGATACTAGTAATACCGATGATAATAATCCGCCACGTTGGGTGTTATCAATATTTTCAAAAATATTATGAAAGAAAAAATCGGAGGTACTTGGTGGTAAAAACGAGTTTAAAAACCGAAGAAAATCAATTTTAAAATCAGCTATTGGAATATACGGAATAACAATTAACACAAATAATAAAAACGGAAACAAGGCCGTAAAAAAACTAAACGCAATAGCACTAGCACGGGTTGTTAAAGCACCTTTAGCTATACCAATAATATAAAGTTCTAGTAAATCGTATAAAGACAGGCCTTCAAAACCAGGTAGTTTAATTGTTTTTAAAAATTTAACCACAAGATTTAATACAGGTATTTTTTCAAGTTTATCCTCTATAGGTTTGGTCATACATTACACCGCTTTTAAGCTTAAATCCATATTATAAACCGAGTGTGTTAATGCACCCGAAGAAATATAGTCTACACCACACTCGGCATATTGTCTTGCTGTTTTTAAAGTAATACCTCCCGAAGATTCTGTTTGACATTTATCACCAATAAGTTGCACCGCTTTTTTAGTATCCTCAAAATTGAAGTTATCTATTAAAATACGATGAATGCCATCGCTCTTTAAAATTTCTTTTATCTCGTCTAAATCGCGTGCTTCAACAATAATTTTTAAATCTTTTTGATGCTCTTTTAAATAGTTTTGAGTTTTAGTAATAGCTTTGGTAATGCCTCCTGCAAAGTCAATATGATTATCTTTTAGCATAATCATATCGTAAAGAGCGAATCTATGGTTTTCACCACCGCCTATTTTAACAGCCCATTTTTCTAAAGCGCGAATACCTGGCGTGGTTTTTCTTGTGTCTAAAATATTAGTTTTAGTGCCTTCTAAAACATCTACAAACTGTCTTGTTTTAGTGGCAATGGCACTCATACGTTGCATGGCATTAAGCACCAAACGTTCTGCTTTTAAAATGGACTGTGAAGAACCTTGTACATAAAATACAATATCGCCATATTTTACACTATGTCCATCTTTAATAAATGTTTTTATTTTCAAGCCTTTATCTACATATTTAAAGACTTGCTTTGCAAACTCTACCCCTGCAATTATACCTTCGTCTTTAACCAGTAGTTTTGCTTGCCCTTCGGCATCCTTTGGAATACAAGCTAACGAGCTATGATCGCCATCGCCAACATCTTCCCTAACGGCATTGGATATGATTAGCTCTATTTCTTTATCAAATTGTTCTTCGGAAATCATAAGTTTTGTTTTTACGCTAAATTACAAATTGATTTTGTATTAACTCTATTTGAGTGTAACAAGATTTGAGTAAAATTAGCCTATATAATTTTCATTTTAATAAATAGACAAACAAATAGTTTCTATTATTTTTACATTTTAATTTAGTAGTATGAACATAAAACTTCTAGCTGTTGGCAAAACAGATAATAAACAATTACAAACCTTAATTAACGATTACCAAAAACGCTTAGGTTTTTATGTTAAGTTCGAGTTTGAAATAATACCTGATATTAAAAACCGTAAAACTCTTTCTGAAAACCAACAAAAACAAAAAGAAGGCGAGCTTATTTTAAAAAAAATAGCCTCTACCGATGCTCTTGTATTATTAGATGAAAATGGTAAACAAATGACTTCTGTTGTATTTTCAAACTATTTACAAAAACATATGAATTCTGGTATTAAACAACTCGTTTTTGTTATTGGTGGTCCTTTTGGATTTTCTGAAGAAGTGTATAAAAAAGCGAATGGGAAACTGTCATTAAGTAAAATGACCTTTTCCCATCAAATGATTCGCTTATTCTTTGTTGAACAACTCTATCGCGGCTTTACCATTCTACGCAACGAGCCTTATCATCATCAATAACTATTCTAATCCTAAACTCTTAATGTAAGCCTCATTATTCATTGGTCTTCCTAAAAACTCTTCAACAGCTTCTTCTACATCTCTTTGACTTCCGTTTGCTAATATTAGCTTTCTATACTTTACACCTGTTTCTTGGTCTCGTAATCCGTTCTTTTCAAAAACCGCAAACATATCCTGCGCATACACTTCGGACCATAAATAACCATAATAATATACCGGGTGTGTATTAATATGAATCCAACAAGATTGCGGATGAGTACCCTCTATATACCAATCCATTACACCTAATTGAGCATCTATATCTTTCCATAATTGGTCGGTATCAAACGGGTTTTCAGGATTGTATTTGTCGTACAAGTTCATATCATAAGTACATAATCTTAAAGAGCTTTGAGCTGCTAATCCAGACGATACATTTTTGGCTTTTACCATATTATCAAATAGTTCCTTAGGTAACACTTCGCCCGTTTCATAATGTTTGGCAAACGAGCTTAAAATATTATAATCCCAAATCCAGTTTTCAAATATTTGAGACATAGCTTCTGTAAAATCTGTTTTAGAATCTGACTGCAAGCTAAATTCGCCCTCATAGGACATACCGTCCATAATATGTCCAAACTCATGGAATAAGGTTTCTAATTCATCATGCGTAATAAGCGACGGTAACTCTTCGGTTGGTTTAGTAAAGTTACACAACATCATGGCAACCGGCACTTCATAACCATTTTCCATTTGCTTACCTGTGGAAAGGGGTACAGCATAAAACCAAGATTCTTTAAATGGTCGTGGATAAAGGTCTAAATAAAAGCGTCCACTTAGTTTTCCTTCTGCGTAGACTTCATAGGCTTGAACGTCATCATGCCATACTGATGCATCTTGATTTTTTTTAAACTCAACACCTAATAACTCTTGATACAAATCAAACATTCCTTCAAGACATGCTTCCATAGGTAAATACTCACGTATTTTCTCACTATCTACTTGATAGTTGTTTTTTAAAATTTGGTTGTTGTAATAAGACACATCCCAAGCATTTAGCTTTTGATCTTTAGCAATACCATCTAATTTTTCTCTGGCATTTTTTAAAACGTCGATATCGGCAATAGCTTTTTCTTTAGATTCTGCTATCAATCCGTTTATAAACTTCCAAACGGTTTCTGGGTTTTTGGCCATTTTAGGCACCAAGTTGTAGCCTGCATAAGAATCGTGACCCATTAATTTACCTATTTGATAGCGCTTTTCTACCAATTGGTCTAAAATTTCCATATTCTTTTCGGTACCTCTTGTAGAATATAACACCTGATAGGCTTTTCTAGTTTCAGCTTTTGTAGCATTTTCCATTACTGGTTGCCGTGTTGATGGTTGCACTGGAATTTTATATAACCCATCTTCGGTTTTAAATTTATCTATAAAACTATCCGGTAAACCTTCAGCGCCAGATTCATCTAGATCTAACACTAAGTTTGCCGTATTCATATTGGTTGAGTACTGAGATGTTAAATCAGTAATTTCGGCTCTTAGGGTCTTAAATTTTCGCAAGTCTTCCTCGCTTAAGTTTACACCTGATTGCTTAAATTTATCAATAGTATCATCTACAAGTCGTTTTTTCTTATCACTTAAAGCATTGTAGTCTTCTAATGAAGCTACTTTTTCAAACTGGTTGAATAGAGCCTTATCTGAATAAATTACTGTGTTTAGTGAGTCCAGTTTTTGGGAATATTCTAATCCTTTGGCTCGAGTTAAAGAATCGGTTGACGTCCAATACAACATAAAAGCATTGCTCCCAGCTTGATTTAAGCTATTAATTATAGCATCAAAAGGTGCCACAACATTGTCAAAATTTGGAGTGGTTTCTTTTTTTATACTTTCTAAAGCTGCTGTGTTATCTTCAATCTCAAAAGTGATAAAATCTACTATAGATTGCCCAGTAACTTTAGCGTAATCAAAAGGCTCGTTTAGCTTTACATTAAACGGATTATCTGCTGCAAGTTCAATGTCTTTTACATCTTTTTTCTTTTCACAGTTTAACATAAGCAATAGAATGACTAGTGGAAATACTTTTTTTTTCATTGGAAACTTCAAGTTTGGTTTAACACAAATATACAATTCTCTATACAGCTTTAACAATTTAAAAAGCCTTGCAGAGTGGATAGGCTCTACAAGGCTTTATTTTTTAAATTAAACTTGTATATTAATGTGTATTAAATATATGCTTTCTTTTTTTAAGTTGTTTTTCTAAATCACTTATGGTTTCTTTAACTGCCATTTCAAAATTTTTCTCTGTTGAAGTGGCAAAGATACGTGGCCCAGGTAAACTCAATTCCATATTACAAATGTGTCCTTGTTCTTTTTGGTTATTATCTAACTTAAAAGCTACATCGCAACCTATTATAAATTCATGTTTTTTAGCTAAAGGGTGTAACTTTTTTTCTGTGTAACTAGAAAGTGCCTCACTCGTATCCATGTTTACGTATCTAATGTTGATTGTCATATCTTATAAGATTATAGGGTTATTTATATCATCAAATGTAATCCTTAAAATAAGAATAAAACATGAGAATTATCACATTAAAAAATATTTTTTATACAAGCTGTTTTTGAAATTTTTCTTTAATATTTTTAGCATCTAATTTACTCTTTATCATGAAAATTGTTTTTGCCACCAATAATCTAAATAAACTAAAAGAAGTTCAAACACTAATCCCCGAACATATTACATTATTAAGTTTAAAAGATATAGGTTGCAATGAAGATATTCCAGAAACACAACATACCATAAAAGGTAATGCTTTGCAAAAAGTAGAATATATTAAACAGCATTATGGATACGATTGTTTTGCCGATGATACTGGTTTAGAAGTTAGTGCGCTAGATGGCGATCCTGGTGTTTTCTCAGCACGGTATGCTGGTCCGCAACGTAATGCTAACGATAATATGAACAAACTACTAGACAACCTTAAAACAAAAACCAATAGAACGGCACAGTTTAAAACCGTAATCGCATTAATTTTAAATGGCAATACCAATACGTTTACGGGCATTTGCAAAGGTGAAATCACCCTTAAAAAGCAAGGCGACAAAGGTTTTGGCTACGACCCTATTTTTAAAGCTGAAGGTTACAACAAAACATTTGCTGAAATGTCTTTAGAAGAAAAAAACCTAATTGGGCATCGTGGAAAAGCTGTCAATAAGTTAGTTGATTTTTTAAATCGTATTTAAACTTATACTAATGCTTAGCGCGTTTCTTTTTAAGCTTATATCCAACAGCTAATTTTGCGTTAGAAATATTAGAATGATATTTATTGCCATGGCCTAAATTTGTAAAGTAAGTTCCGCCACCATAACTTAAATTAACATAAAAACGCTTAAAGTTATATCCTAAAGAAAGTGTAAAATCTAATTTATAAAGCATTGGTTTTTTGGGGCGATAATCATCATCATTATTTAAAACCACTTGGTTATTAATAAGTGCAACACCAGGCATAAGATTACAAGATGCTATTATATTTTTTGGCAACACAAAAACCGACAAAAGCCCTCCTAAAACACCAGCCCCCATGCCTTTATAGCGTTTTATTTGCCCTTGGTTGCTATAATATTCGTAATACTGTTGTGGCAAAATAGCTTCGTTTGCCGAGAAATAATCAAAAAAGCAAAAACACCCAATCCCCCAGTTATATAAACATTTTTATGTTTTCTTGCTAATCCTGCTTTTAAAAGCGAATACGAAAACTCTATTTCAGATAATGTGTATAAATAATTAAACCCAGCTGTAAGCGATTTGATATCCCCTCTAAAAACCGAAGGTTCGCCAAAATCATTTTTTGCTAAAAACCCTTTGTAAGACTGCAAATAAAAGCTCACATAGTTATGTTTACCAAGTATAGTGGCGCCTTGCATATCAAACCGTTTTGTAGCATTCTTTTTCTTTGTTTTTAAATTAAAGGCTATATCTAAAACCATTTTACTGTTAGCTACCCCTATTCCTATTCCATGCCGGTTATTAGGCACAAAGCGCGATTTAGAATTATCATCCTTCAGTTTTAAAGTTCTCCCTTTGTAATTTGTAAAAACCCGTAGTGAATAATTAGAGAAATCGCGATCTATAAAAAGCGTATCAACTGTTTCAATAATATTTAGTGAATCTTTAATTATTTGTGCATTACTCTGCTGAGCACCTAAAAAGCTTAAAACAAATACAGTTATAATTGATATTACGTTTAATTCTTTGGAAATCATTACACTCCTTTTGTCAGGGTGTAAATTACATGAATTACGCTTTGAAAAACAAAAAAAGGTTTCAAAAAAAGATATTCATAATAAAAGCGTATCTTTGCCGCTTTAAATTCCTCAGGGTGAGGATGTGTTACAAGAAGTTTTAAGGTTAAGTATGTCGATTCGCTTCTAGGTAACACCACAACATACAATCGAATACTTATTAAAACAAAATGAACACATTTCAAGATTTAGGTCTTAATAACGACCTATTACAAGCTATTTCTGATTTAGGATTTGAAACCCCTAGTGAAGTTCAAGAAAAAGCAATCCCAACACTTTTAAACAAAGAAAACGAAGAGCAAGACTTAGTTGCTTTAGCACAAACAGGAACAGGAAAAACTGCTGCTTTTGGCTTTCCTATGCTACAAAAAATTAATGTAGATAGTCGCACAACTCAAGGGCTTATACTGTCGCCTACAAGAGAACTTTGTTTACAAATCACCAACGAGCTTAAACTATATGGTAAATACTGTAAAGGCTTAAATGTTGTGGCCATTTATGGTGGTGCGAGTATAAACGAGCAAGCCAAAGACATAAAAAGAGGTGCCCAAATTGTTGTGGCTACGCCAGGTAGAATGAAAGACATGATTGGCCGAAAATTAGTCGATATTTCTAAAATAGAATACGCTGTTTTAGACGAAGCTGATGAAATGCTTAACATGGGGTTTTATGAAGATATAACAAGCATATTATCGCATACTCCAAAGGACAAAAGTACTTGGTTATTTTCGGCAACTATGCCCAAAGAAGTTGCCAGTATTGCTAAAGAATTCATGCATAGCCCAATGGAAATTACCGTAGGCGCCAAAAATGTAGGTAGCGAACAAGTAAGTCATGAATACTACGTTGTTAATGGTAGACAACGCTATTTAGCGTTAAAACGCTTAGCTGATTTAAACCCAGATATTTTTTCGGTTGTATTCTGTAGAACTAAACGAGACACCCAAAAAGTAGCTGAAAAGCTTATTGAAGACGGTTATAATGCAGGGGCTTTACATGGCGATTTAAGTCAGAACCAACGAGACTTGGTAATGAAGGCTTTTAGAAATAAACAAATCCAAATGCTTGTAGCTACCGATGTAGCAGCAAGAGGAATTGATGTAGACGACATTACACACGTAATAAACTACCAATTACCAGATGAAATTGAAACTTACACCCACCGAAGTGGTCGTACAGGTCGTGCTGGAAAAACCGGTGTTTCAATGGTTATTGTTACTAAAAGTGAATTACGACGTATTAAGTCTATAGAGCGAAAAATTCAAAAAGAATTTGTAAAAAAGGAAATTCCTAGTGGCATGGAAATTTGCGAAGTTCAGTTAATGTCTTTAGCTAATAAAATTCATAACACAGAAATTAATCATAAAATTGATGGGTATTTAGATAGTATTAATCAACTATTTGAAGACACCTCTAAAGATGAATTAATAAAGAAGTTCTTTTCGGTAGAGTTTACACGTTTTTATAATTATTATAAAGACTCTAAAGACCTTAATCTAGAAGCCAAGCACAGTAGTGAGCGCGATACTAGTAACGAAAAATCAACTCGTTTCTTTATCAATGTTGGTAAAAAAGATGGCTTTAATTGGATGGAACTTAAAGACATGCTTAGAGACACTCTTCAACTTGGTAAAGAAGACGTCTTTAAAGTTGATGTTATGGGAACATTTTCATTTTTCAATACAGAAACATCTCAAGAGAAAAAGGTATTGGAAACCTTTAATAACATTGAGTACAATGGTCGTAAAATAAAAGTCGAAATTACCGAAGATAAAGGCAAAGGAAAAGGCCGTAAACGCGGTGGTGGCGGAAAACGTCGTCGTAACAATAGTAGCAATAAAGGTTTTGACCGTTCTTCTAAAGGGAGACGTTCTGGTTCTAGAGCGTCAAGACCAAGACGCTCTAGACGCAAATAGTTAACGTTTTAATGTAAAGTGCCCTTTATATGTTTTGCCATTACTAGGGCGCTTTACTACAAACCAATAATCGTTTGTTGGCATTAACTCGCCATTAAACGTTCCATCCCAACCTAATGAGTTGGGATTTATTTTTGTTAATAGTTTTCCGTGTCTATCATGAATATAGATTTCTAAACCTGGTTCGTGACTTGCCATTTTTATCTGCCAAAAATCGTTATACCCATCATCGTTTGGAGTAAAAAACTTAGGATAATACATTAAGTAAATGTCTTCATAAATAACACCACAACCATTCTTATCTCTAATAAACACACTATATTCTCCTGGCTCTAGGTTATAAAATACAGGATTGTCTTGATATACTATATTATCTAAGGAATATTCATAATCGCCAAGACCTGTTACAAAAACAGCAATACTGTTACTATTATCTGTCCAATCTTGAATTTCAAAAGTTTCAAAAATGGCTTCATCAGATTCTATAACTTGAATTGTTTTACTAGATTCACATTCGGTAATAGGGTTTGTATTAAATACTTTTGTAACTATTACAGTATAATCTCCAGGTTGTGTTACAATAATGTCTTTTGTTGTTTCTCCTGTAGACCACGAGTAACTGTTAAACCCTATTGGAGCACGTAATATTACTGTTTCATTGGTACAGATATTATAGGAGTCTGGCATTATTATCTCAGGATATTCTAAAACTGCTATTTCAAACGAAGTAACATCAAAACAATTTGCATTAGTGTCTTTTTCAATTCTTGCAAAAATGGTTTCAGAAGAACTTGTGTTTTGATAGGTATTTGATATGGCATTTTCACTTAAAATAGCGTCTGTTTCGGTTGAATAATAAGAAATAATATAATCTCCGCTTTGGCCATTTATTATAGCGTTTTCTTGATTGGTTAAGTTAAATACTTCTACGCCATCATTAGAAGCATCGTCACACGCAAACATATTTTCTGGTGTGTAGGCAATAATTTGATCTTCTATAAAAACATTAAAAGAGGTAACATCGTAACAGGTGTTATTATCTGTATTTTCTATTCTCACAAAAATTTCTTGGGGATTATTAACTGTTGTGTAAACCGTTGGTAAGTTGCCATTATTGTTTTCAGCATCGGTTTCATTTAAATGATAACTAACATTAAATAAGCTAGCGTCTTGGTTCCCTAAAACTATGGGAGTTATGGTATTAAAAACTATTGTTTCGCTTCCATCTACAATCTCATTATCACAAGTTATAATATCTTGTATGGGCTGGGCTTCTGGTTGCTGACTAAGTATTAAATTAAAGCTTGAAATATCATAACAATTTGGTGCTTGTGCGTTGTATATTCTTGCAAAAACCTCTTGGTTATTACTTAAATAAGGTATTGTAAGTTCGTTTTCTTTATTTTCGGCGTCTTCCATTGAGGCATAATACATGACTTCAAAATCGGTTGCTGATTGGGTTCCTAATATTTCGGTTGTTTTGGTGTTAAGATCAAAGCTTTCTTCGCCATCATTTCCAATATCGCAAAGTATATAATCGCTCGCTTGATTTGCTACGGGAACAGAATAAATAGAAATATCTCTTTCAAATGTTTTAGTTTCATCGGTTGTAGATACCGTAACCGATACCACATAATCGCCTGCCGTTTGGTAAATATGTGTTGGAATCTCTTCTGTTGATGTATTGCCATCTCCAAAATCCCAAGAAATAGATTCTATCTCATCTGTTGCTTCTATAAAGAATTCCGTCTCACTACCTAAACAAACATTCTCCACATTAATAGCTACCGAAAAAAATGATTGAATAAACGGTGGTAACCCATAAACAGCTATTCCAGGTGATAAATCTACCACATTACTAACATAATTGCAGTTTGCACCTAGTTCGTTAGGGCTTTCTATAACATCTAAGTTTCCTGTGGAGGTATTTGAAATATAAATTTTACCGTTTATAGCAAGTTGTAATGCTCCAGGAATTTCAGTTCCCTCGTTTAATATTGTTTGTGAATTAATAATCGCATTGGCAGTGGGCTGGGTTACATCAAATTGATGCACTCTACCTTCAGAGGTACTAAAATTTGTATCGCCTACATACAACAAACTACTATCTGGTGAAAACTCTATACCATAAGCCCCATTAGACACACCTAAATAAAACAAACCATTTATAGTTACTGGGTTAGAAACCGCTCCTGTAGTATCATCAAAATCTAAAATTTCTACAAAAGAATTATTAGACCATTTAGCTACTGCTAATTTTTGGCCATCTGGAGAAAATTTTAAATACCCTATAGTACTAGCTGTGTTTCCTCCATGAACCTCGCCTACATTAGAAATCACAGGAGTAACATTTACTCCAGAGGGTGTTACTCTATAAGCTAAAAAACTATTGTTCTCCCATCCGTGTCCTATAACCCAAATATCGGTATCATTTCCATGCATAACGGCCGATATTTTTTCTGTTGAAGGCGATAAAAGTTCGACATTTTTTACTGAAGTTACATCGCCATTTCCACCATTTAAATTCATATCAACTTCAGAGTAACATAAGCCTTCTGCATTTGCTTCATTTACTACAGTAAAAATATAATAAACATCGGGATTATTAGGTTTGGGCACTATTATGCCTGATTGCGTACTCGATGGATCTCCTCTAAGTCCCGTACCATTAGGCATAACATTATGCATTTTATCCCAAACGGTTATACCATCACTATAAAAAAGCAAATTTCCATTAGAGTCAGATATGGTAGAACATCCTTCTTCTGTAGATAATTGACCGTCGTTTAAAACAATAGGATCTGGTGATCCAGCATTAAATTGAACTCCAGCATTAAAACCAAAGTACCAAATAGAAGCTTCTTCTTGCGAATAACTTACCGAAATAAAACATAAAAAAAGGGCAAAAATTAACCTAACAGAAATAACATCTATTTTAAACAAGTTTCTAAAAATTAAATTTGACTAATAGCTTATAAAAAAGATTAAATAATAATCCTCATCCTTGTAAATGTACATAATTTTAAATAAAAAACTTTATGAAAATATTAAATTACAAATAATCAGATTTTCTTTTTAAGTTTCCTATTTTTACAACTCATACAACTCTTATGAAATTTTATTTCTTTTTTATAACATGTTTATTGCTTAGTGCAGTTGCTTTTGCCCAAAACGAAGACACTTTTGTTAAGGGTAAAGTGGTTAATTCGGCCAATGGCAGCCCCTTAGAGAATGTAAATATTGTAAACTTAACCCAAGTAGTAGGAACCTCTACTAGCCAGGAAGGGCAATTTGAACTAAGAGCCCAAGCTAACGATACTTTACACTTTTCATATTTAGGGTTTAAATCTATTAAAGTACGTGTTACTAACGACTGGATCAAATTTGGAGAGTCTACAATAGAGCTTACCGAATTAGCACTAGCATTAGAAGAAGTAGTTGTACATCAATTTAAACTTACAGGGCATTTAAAAGTAGATATTAATCAAATTCCTATTAACACAAATTATCGCTATAGCATATCTGGCTTGCCTTCTACTGGTTACGAGGCAGGTAATCATAAAAACGGTGTCACAAAAGTATTAGGAGCTATTTTTAATCCTGCCGATTTTTTACACCGTATGTTTGGCAAGCAGCCCAACGAAATGCGTAAGCTAAAGAAAATGAAACAAGATGATGAAATTAGAAACATTTTAGCAAACCGTTTTGATAGAGAAATGCTTATGGCCTTGTTACAAGTAGATAAAGTGGATTTAGATGAAATTGTGCGTCAGTGTAACTATTCAAAAGGCTTTATAAGAGAAGCCAACGACCTTCAAATACTTGATGCTATTAGCGAATGTTATGAAGAATATAAAGTACTAAGCCGCAGTAGAAAATCTGGCCGACTTTAATATATTCACACTATTTATTGTCGTAAAAACGCTTAAGTAAGCTATCGTAATTTTTTAAAGATTTTTTAGCCCAATCCAATCGTTTTTCTAATAGTTCTTCATCTGTTAATGCCCACGATAACTCCTTTTGTTTTAATTGAGATGTTACATACTGAAGAATAATAGCTGCCGAAACAGAAATATTTAAACTCTCGGTAAATCCAACCATAGGAATCTTTAAAAAACAATCGGCTTGCTCCATAACGGTTTCAGATAAGCCGTTAACTTCTTTTCCAAAAAAGAAACATGACTTTTTTGTTATATCAAAATCTTGCAACTCACAATCGTTAGTATGTGGTGTTGTGGCTACTATTTGATAACCTTTGTCTCTTAAACTATTAATACAGCTTTCAGTCGATTTATGCCTGTGAATGTCTACCCATTTTTGGGCACCTAACGCAATTTCACTTTCTATGCGCTTGGTTCGTTTTTCTTCAATAACATGAACATCTTGTATGCCAAATACATCACAGCTTCGTATAACAGCACTTGTGTTGTGTAAATGGTAGACATCTTCGGTAGCTACCGTAAAATGCCTTGTTCGCTCTTTAAGAACGTCAGAAAATCGCTGTTTTCTATTATCTGTTAAGTAGCTTTCTAAATACTCAAGAAGTTTAATATCTATCATTTTTCAAAGATAATTTAAAATCCTAATTTGCACCTACTTCTAAAGTAGAATAAGCATGAAACATTTAGTTGTTCTTACAGGTGCTGGTATGAGTGCCGAAAGTGGTATAAAAACATTTAGAGATGAAAATGGATTATGGGAAGGTCATGATGTGATGACAGTCGCCTCTCCAGATGGTTTTAAAAAACATCCTAAACTTGTTTTAGACTTTTACAACCAACGTAGAAAACAACTACTTGAGGTATCGCCTAATCAAGCACATTATACCTTAGCAGATCTTGAAAAGCATATAAAAACTACCATCATTACTCAAAATGTTGATGATTTACATGAACGTGCTGGTAGTAGCAATGTTATTCATTTACATGGCGAACTTTTAAAAGCAAGAAGTAGTGGCAATGCAACCAATGTGTTTCCTTGGAAAAAAGATATTATGTTAGGTGATATTTGCAAAGAAGGCCATCAAATACGCCCTCATATTGTTTGGTTTGGCGAAGCTGTTCCTATGATAGAAAACGCCATTAAAATTTGTCAAACAGCCGATATATTATTAATTATTGGCACCTCTATGCAAGTTTACCCAGCAGCTAGCTTAATAGATTATGTGCCACAAAACACAAGTATTTATTATATAGATCCTAAACCCGCTTTAAGCAGTACTCACCAAGTTAATGTTATCTCGGAAAAAGCTACAATAGGTTTAGAACTTTTTATTAATCAGTTCTTTTAAAAATATACACGTAACCACTAATTAAGTTTCTGTTTAGGCGGCATCGTTCCAAAAACTTTATCCCAAAATGTATTAGATACTCCAAAAGCTTTATCTGGATATTGAAAATGATGAAGGTTATGATGATGCCACAAATGCTTAAAACGTTTAGGGGGCTTACGTACATGAATGGCACGATGTACAAAAGAATACATTAAATAGCCTAAAAAGAACCCAGGATAAAACCCAAAGACTAATTCCGGAACTCCTACAACCCAGAAAACGATATAGAAGCCACCAAACAATAGCGAGGCTAATAGTATTCCTGGAACTGGTGGCATTAACAAACGCTGTTTATCTTTTGGATATTCATGATGAGAACCATGCATAATAAAATGAAACCGTTGTACCACTTTATGTTCTGTTACCCAATGAAAAAGAAATCTATGTAGAACATATTCTGCTAATGTCCAAAAGACAATTCCAAACGCAAAGAGGCTTAAAAAAATTATAAAAGACAGTCCAACAACTATTAAAGCATAACATATTAATGCAACCACAATTAGTCCATAAATAAGCACATTCGTGATTGCATTAGTTTTTGTTAAACGCTCTAAAAATTGGCTTTTAAAAATTTGAGCCTCTCCTAATTTATAATCAGTTTTGACTTTAGTTTTCATAATGCCTTAAGTTATTTACTAAAAATAACAAAAAACACCATCAAAATCAACCTAAACAGCTTAAAATCAGAATGTTTTACCTAGAATAATTAGGAGCCTCTTTGGTTATTGTTACATCGTGTGGATGGCTTTCATGAATACCACTAGACGTAATTTTAACAAATTGACCATTATTTTTAAGTGCTTTTATATTGTTAGCACCACAATATCCCATTCCAGCACGTAACCCACCAATAAACTGGTGAATACTTTCTACCAACTCGCCTTTATATGGAACACGACCAACAATCCCTTCTGGCACTAATTTTTTAATATCATCTTCTACATCTTGAAAGTAACGGTCTTTACTGCCTTTTTTCATAGCTTCAACCGATCCCATTCCACGGTAAGATTTAAACTTTCTACCTTCGTAAATAATGGTTTCACCAGGTGATTCTTTAGTCCCCGCTAGTAAAGATCCTAACATCACACAATCAGCTCCAGCAGCAATGGCTTTTGGAATATCTCCTGTATAACGAATTCCACCATCTGCAATTACCGGAACACCTGTTCCTTTAATGGCTGCTGCAACTTCTAATACTGCCGAGAATTGCGGAAAGCCAACACCTGCAACAACACGTGTGGTACAGATAGATCCTGGTCCAATACCTACTTTAACAGCATCGGCTCCTGCATCTACTAAATATTTAGCTGCTGCTGGCGTAGCAATATTACCAACAACCACTTCTAATTTTGGAAACTTCTTTTTAACTTCTTTTAAAACAGCAACAACCCCTTTAGTATGGCCATGAGCTGTATCTATAATAACAGCATCAACACCTGCATTTACCAAGGCTTCAGCACGTTCTACAGCGTCGGCAGTTACTCCTATGGCAGCTGCTACTCTTAGCCTTCCGTATTCATCTTTATTTGCGTTAGGTTTCTGAGTAAGTTTGGTGATATCTCTAAATGTAATAAGACCGATTAACTTATTATTTTCACCAACGACAGGAAGTTTTTCAATTTTGTTGTCTTGTAAAATCACCTCGGCATCCATTAAAGAGGTTCCTTCTCCTGCTGTTACAAGATTTTCTGAAGTCATGACTTCAACGATAGGACGATTGTCATTTTTTTCAAATCGTAAATCGCGATTGGTTACAATGCCTTTTAAAATACCTTCTTCATCAACAATTGGTATCCCTCCAATGCTATGCTCGGCCATGTTTTGTTTTGCATCAATCACTTTAGCTGTTAATGGCAACGTTACCGGATCGATAATCATTCCACTTTCTGCACGTTTAACACGTCTTACTTTTACAGCTTGTTGCTCTATAGTCATGTTTTTATGTAACACCCCAATACCTCCTTCTCGTGCTATAGCTATAGCCATACGACTTTCGGTAACGGTATCCATAGCTGCTGAAACTATAGGAACGTTTAATGTTATGTTTCTTGTAAATTTAGTTTGAATACTTACCTCGCGTGGTAAAACTTCTGAAAAAGCTGGAACTAAAAGGACGTCATCGTAGGTTAATCCTTCACCTAGAATCTTATTTTGATGTGCTGTCATGATGCAATTACGATTATAATTGCATGCAAATATACGACATTATAGCTGAATACTTTTTAAGTTGGCGTTAAATTATTTATAATGTGATTTACAATAGTCCCGCAAGTCGTTTAAGGCATAATTGTAACGTTCTGATGCATTGGAAAGATTGCCTTTAAAACGAATTGATTTTGGGACTAAAACCCCATAAAAACAATGTCCTTTGGCAATGTTGGTAATTGTTTTTTTTGTTTTTTCATCAACTGTTTCATAAACAGGCACAAGCCAATCGTATTGTTCTTTTTTTAAAATAGCTTTATCCCAATTTAAGGCCAATGTACCTTTTAAAACATTATCAGAATAAAACAAACGTTTCATTTCGGTAAATGCTTTATCAAAAACTGTTTTGCTACCTTTTTCGCTATATTGTTTCACAGATTTTCCTAAAAAAATCTTGTAGGGAAACGCCATGGTTAACCGTAATTTTTTTGAAATAAAATGGGCCATTTTTGGCCAAACAACCTCATGACCTTTGGCATCTATTTCTTTGTAATACCATAAGTAAAAATCGCGACGTTCTCTTATGGTTTGGTACTCGTTATATAAATTATGTGTTAAATTATGAGTGTTGGCTTCTTGCCAAACTACCGTATTTTTTACACGATCTTTTTTTAACCAATCTGAAAGCGACAACTCGATCTTCCCTGTTTTTTTTTGGTACTGATGAAGTGATTTCCACTCTTTAGCAAAAAACGGTGTTACAAAAAAGAGAGTGATTATGAGTATAGTACATCTAAAAAAATAAAGCATCAAACTTAGTCCATTATAAACTTAAATCCTGCAGAAAATATATTAGCACTTAACCCATCGCTTCTGTCGTAATAACCATAGCGGAAGTCTATACTTTTTAAACCAAATTTCCATAAGTGCATGGAAGCAAAAATATCGGTGTAATTAAACCCAAAGCCATATTGATTGCTATGGAATTTGGATAAATCGTAATCTGAGGTATAAAATTCTTCTGTTGAAAGATGTGCCTCATACGGTGCAAAATAATCTGCTGCTGTTTGAGTATAAAAACGATATACTGGATATACTGTAAATTTATCTGAAATTTTAAAAGGTAATTCTATACTTGCCGTATGCGAGTTTATACCCCAATCATCATTGTAAAAACGATAATAGGTCCTAACGGTTAAACGTTCGTTTACAAAATAGTTTAAACGTGCACCAACAGGAATTTTAAAACGTGTATCTGGTAAGCGCTCTACATCATCGGCTAATTGAAAATCATCAATAAAAAAGTCTGGCTGATCTTTAAAATATACCCGTTGATGTGGTGTTGACAATAATCCTTCTTGCTGTACGAAATCGATAAAAACAGACGCTTGTAATTTTTTAGATAGTATTTGTGAAACACTTATAGACAAACTGTACGAATTACGGTTTTCATCATTAAAAGCCTGATATTTAAATGGATTATACGTTCCTGTTCCAGTAATATTATTATTTGAAAAATCTGGGCGTAATTCTATAGGATATTGCGGATTCCAAGTATCTAAAAACACATTGGCTTTTGCACTTATTTCGGTATTTTTTTCGTTAAATAAACGGGTATAACTTCCTCCAAATCCCAAAGAGAAATAATCATATTCTGTAGCGACGCTTAGATGCCCTTCAATAATATTATTTCTGTCATCTGAACTGTGAGAATACCCCATATTTGCACCTACCCAAACATCGGAAGCTGATGCTCCAGATGAGTCGGAATATGGACTTGCTGGTTTGGATGAATCGAATGGATTAATATTACTTGATGAGGCCGACGAGTATGCAGAAATACCAGCATCGACCGTTAAAACGTCGTCGCTATTTAAAGGAACAGCGACAACAAAAGTTGGTGTAAGATCGGTTAATTCTTCTGTACCTTGTCCTCCTGAAACTGCGGCGTGATTACCGTCTTGTGTGTAGTAGCTCATTAAAAAATCAACCTCTGTCGACTCTAAAACTTTCTTTTTGTACGATGTTGCATCATCTTCATTGACTTCTTGACCATAAGAAATCAAGCTTAGAAGACCTATTAGTATGCTTACTGCTTTTTTCATAATTAATTACAACCACAGCCTCCTCCTGTTTTTCCTCCATTAGCTCCAGAAGAGGCTTCACGGTATAATTGAAAATTAGTTTCAAAACGCTCTATTTTCTTTGCAGACAATACCATTTCTGGATCGTTTATATTAACTTTATCGTATTCTTTTACCGTGACACACGAACTTAAAAACAAAGCGAATACACTTAACATTATAAGCTTTTTCATTTTTTTGGTTTTATTTTATTTGAATAGAAAACGGTTCCATTCTCATCTATTATTATACAATCAATTTGATCTAATTGGTTAACAAAATCTAATCCAATATCTTTTCCCATTACAAAGATAGATGTTGCTAAAGCATCGGCTAATTCGGCTTTTGGTGCTAGTACGCTTACGCTAATTACACCTGTACTTGGGTATCCTGTTCTTGGATCTATAATATGGGTATACCTTGTATTATTAAACTTTACATACTTTTCGTAATTACCAGAGGTTACAATAGCACGATTATCTACTGGAAGCATAGCAAAAACATGCTCTTTATTTAACGGATTGGTTATAGCTATTTGCCAGGGTTTTCCGTTGGTTTGATAGCCCCAAGTGTTCATATCACCCGAGGCATTTATAATACCTCCTTGTACACCTTTTTCTTTTAAAAGCGCTTTAGCTTGATCTGCAGCATAGCCTTTTCCTATGGCTCCAAAACCAATTTTCATACCCTTCAATTTTAAAAACACACTATGGTTTGCTTCATCTAGAATAATATTCTTATACCCTACTTTAGATACAGATTGTTTTATTGTAGAAGCTTCGGGCATTTTGGTCATACTGCCATCAAACTGCCAAATTTTATCCATTGAGGCATACGATATATCAAAAGCGCCTTGTGTAAGGTTTGAAATACCAATAGCTCGTTTTATTAGGTTAAATAATTCTAAATCGACAACAACTGGTTTTACACCTGCTTGACTATTTATTAATGATGTTTGCGAATTTGGATCCCAAGACGATATTAAGCGTTCTATACGTTGTATTTCTTCAACGGCATCGTTTATAAAAATATCGGATTCTTCTTGAGAATCGGCAATAACTGTAATATCAAACCGACTTCCCATTAACTTTAAGGTCTTCTTGTAAGTCCCTTGAGCTAAAGTTACTTGAGATACTATAAGAAAACAATATAGCGGTAGCAGAAATTTCATTTACTTTACAAATGATTGGAGTTTATTTATATAAGTTTCAGGTTTTACTTTTTCATAGCCCATTTTACCTAATATATCTCCTTTTTCGTTTAGGACTAATACATAAGGAAAGAAACCATTGGGGTTATACTTTTCGGCTAAACCTCTATTTTGTTTTTGTTGTTCATCGGATAAGGCGTTTTGTTTTTTACGCGGAAAATCTGCACGAATTAAAACGACATTTTCATTGGCATAGTTTTTAAAAGCGTCACTTTGGAAGACTTGCTTATCTAACTTAATACAAGGGGCACACCAATCTGACCCTGAAAAAACCAAAATCATAGGTTTATGAGACTCCTGTGCTTTTGATTGTGCGTCTTTAAAATTGTTATGCCAATCTTGAGAAAACATCATATTAGAAACTAATACAATGGCTAATAAAAATATTATCTTTTTCATTTTATATAAATCTAAATACTACTTGTGTTACTTGTTACTTTAAATAAAAGGTAACGCTAATTAATAACTAATATTTCAGTTTTAGTGTTATAAATGTTACACAGAAACGTGAAAAACTTAATTTTCACTAAACAACAACAAATATTTTTTTACACATAAAACCTTTATTTCCAGGAAATTAAAGAAATTTATTTTACTTAATTACTATACTATTTAGACTAAAAACGTATTAAAGAAACCTCTAATGATACTGACTAAATATTTTGGTGGCTTCGTTATAAGCGCTTTCAAAACTCATAGCATTTAAGTCGCTAGATTTCTTTGAGGTGAAATAAGACAATAGTTTTTCGGTAGGCATATTGCCTGTAAGTTCGTCTTTAGCCATGGGGCAACCGCCAAAACCTTGAATAGCGCCATCAAACCGTCTACATCCAGCTTTATAAGCGGCATCTACTTTCTCAAACCAAGTGGTTGGCGTGGTGTGCAAATGTGCTCCAAACTCTACGTGAGGATATTTGGGTATCAAGTTGGAAAATAGATAATCAATATTTTCTGGGTTTGATGTGCCAACAGTATCGCTTAACGATAATATTTTCACTCCCATATCGGCTAATTTTTCGGTCCACTCCCCTACTATATCAACATTCCAAGGGTCGCCATAAGGGTTTCCAAATCCCATAGAAATATACACAACAACCTCTTTATTAGAATTGCTTGCAATGTCTAGTATCTCCTTTAAAATATCTACCGATTGCGAAATGGTTTTATGTGTATTACGCATTTGAAAGTTTTCGGATATAGAAAATGGATACCCTAAATATTGTATTTGCTCATGTTTTGAAGCATCATTTGCGCCACGTACATTTGCAATAATAGCGAGCAATTTACTTTGGGTTTTAGATAAATCTAGCTGCGATAACACCTCTGCAGTATCTACCATTTGTGGAATGGCTTTGGGTGATACAAAACTTCCAAAATCTATGGTGTCAAACCCAACACGTAATAAGGACTGAATGTATTGCACCTTCTTTTGGGTAGGGATAAATGCTTTAATGCCTTGCATGGCATCTCTAGGGCATTCAATAATTTTTACGTGGTCGTTCATAGAAATTCAAAGATAAGAAAGATTGTGTTCTACGAAAACGTTTTCTTGAAATCTATATCAGAATTAAAATCGCAATCAGAACAAATACTACAATTTGAAGCCATTTTAAGTACACACCTATATTAGCATGTTGCTTAATGTAATTAGATATTGCTCCAGAAAGTATGGCAATAGCAGAAAAAATAATAAGAGACACTAACATAAACAACAAGCCCAACACGTAAAACTGTGTGACTTTACTTAGTGTATTACTAAACAAAAAGCCTGGGAATAAAGCCAGAAAAAACAACGACACTTTAGGGTTAAGCACATTCATAACAATGCCTTGTTTAAAAAGCTGTGTTAAACTTTTCTTGGGAACGGCATGACCACCATCTAAATGTAATTGCGAGCTACTTTTATACACTTTATAGGCTAAATAAAGTAAGTAACAAGCGCCAAAAATTTTAATGATTAAAAACAGGTCTTCATTATTTTTTATTATAGCCGAAACACCAAAAGCAACAAGCGTGGTATGCACCAAGCAACCAGAAATTAATCCAGCCACAGTTGCCAAACCGGACGCTTTTCCATGAGCAATACTTTGCAAAAGCACATAAATATTATCTGGCCCAGGTGATATAGCTAAAGCAGAGGTTGCTAAAACAAACGATATGAGTATATCGTAATTCAACTACAAGCGTTTTAATATGGCTTTATTAATTGCTTTTACCAATTTTGGTCCTTCATAAATAAAGCCTGTATATAACTGCACTAAATCGGCACCTGCATCTAACTTTTCTAAAGCATCTTTTGCAGAATGAATGCCGCCTACACCAATAATAGGAAAAGCTTTATTACTCTTTTCTGATAAGAATTTAATTACTTCAGTTGAGCGTTTGGTTAATGGTTTTCCACTTAACCCACCAACTTCGGTTTTATTCTCAGATTGTAAACCTTCTCTAGATATTGTTGTATTAGTTGCTATAACACCATCTATTTTTGTGATTTTAACAATATCGATAATGTCCAATAACTGTTCGTTAGTTAAATCGGGTGCTATTTTAAGTAAAATAGGTTTAGGATTAGGCTTTTCAGCATTTAAGTCTTTTAAGGTTTGTAGTAACTGTGTTAAGGGCTCTTTATCTTGTAACGCTCTTAAATTAGGGGTGTTAGGAGAACTTACATTAACCACAAAATAATCTACATAATCAAATAAAGCTTTAAAGCAATACACATAATCATCGGTAGCATGTTCGTTTGGAGTAACTTTGTTCTTTCCAATATTACCGCCAATTAACACACCTTTATTGTTTTTTAAGCGTTCAACGGCTTCATCTACACCACCATTATTAAACCCCATCCTATTAATTATAGCGCTATCTGCTTTTAACCTAAACAACCGTTTTTTAGGATTTCCTGGTTGCCCTTTTGGCGTTAATGTTCCTATTTCTACAAAACCAAAACCTAAATCTCCTAATTCATTATATAGTTTAGCATCTTTATCAAAGCCAGCAGCTAGGCCCACAGGGTTTTTAAATGTTAAGCCAAATAAATGTTTTTCTAACCGCTTATCATTTACTAAATACAAACTTCTAAATATTGAAGACACAAAAGGAAGCTTATTTAAAAAACGGATAAATGAAAACGTGAAATGATGAATATTTTCTGGATCGAACAAGAAAAAAATGGGACGAACGAAAGCTTTGTACATAATACTAATTTGTGCTGCAAAAATAGTATTTTTGGCTATGTTTTAACGTAATAACACTTCAAAAAAAATATCATAATGATAGATAAACAACATATTATAGATCGATTTGTAAGCTATGTTACAATAGATACCGAGTCCGACCCAAAATCTAACACCACACCAAGCACTGAAAAACAATGGGATTTAGCTAATAAATTAGTTGAAGAACTTAAAGCTATTGGATTATCCGATGTAACTATCGATGAGAATGCATACATCATGGCAACCCTACCAAGTAATGTAGATCACAAAGTTCCTGCTATTGGCTTTGTATCGCATTTTGATACGTCTCCAGATTTTACAGGTGCTAACGTAAATCCTAAAATAATTCCGAATTACGATGGTAACGACATTCTTTTAAATAAAGAAGAAGGTATCGTATTATCGCCAGATTATTTTGAAGACTTAAAACTTTACATTGGGCAAACGCTTATCACTACTGATGGCACCACACTTCTTGGCGCCGATGATAAAGCTGGGATTTGCGAAATTGTTTCGGCTATGGAATATTTAATTCAACACCCCGAAATAAAACATGGCGATATAAAAGTTGGGTTTACTCCCGATGAAGAAATAGGCCGTGGTGCTCACAAATTTGATGTTGAAAAATTTGGAGCAGAATGGGCTTATACCATGGATGGTAGCCAAGTAGGCGAATTGGAGTACGAAAACTTTAATGCTGCTGGCGCTGTGGTGACCGTAAAAGGTAAAATTGTACATCCTGGCTATGCTAAAGGAAAACTGGTAAATTCTATGTACATTGCCACAGAATTTATTAATTCGTTACCAAGACTAGAAACACCAGAACATACCGAAGGCTATCAGGGCTTTTTTCATTTACATAATATGAAAGGGGCTGTTGAAAAAACGACTTTAGAATATATTATTCGCGATCATGATAAAAGCCACTTCGAAGCACGCAAAGAAGTCATGCTAAAACTGGCCGAAGAATTAAACACCCAGTACGAAAAAGAAGTAATTAATATTGATATTAAAGATCAATACTTTAATATGAAAGAAAAAGTAGAACCAGTAATGCATATTGTAGATATTGCAGAGGAAGCTATGAAACAACTGGACATTGAGCCAATCATTAAACCTATTCGTGGTGGTACCGATGGTTCCCAGTTAAGCTATATGGGATTACCGTGTCCTAACATATTTGCTGGCGGGCACAATTTCCATGGACGCTACGAGTATGTTCCTGTAGAAAGTATTATAAAAGCGACACAAGTTATTTGTAAAATTGCCGAACTAACTGCTGAAAAATATAGCAATTAAAGTTATTCATATTCTTTATAAAGTAAAAAAGCACAACAGTAATTGTTGTGCTTTTTTTAATATACTTACAATTAAATTCTAGAATCTATAGCTTAAAACAGCTGCAAAATTCCTAGGGTCGGTTTGGTTTATATAACGTGTTCTGTAGGCATTGTATCCTATTTCATTAAACACATTATTTAGCAATACTCTAACATTCCAGTGATTATTAAATTGATATGCTGCCTGTATATTAGTTAACATATAAGCATCTACATTAAATGGCTTTTGGTTTGGTACAATACCTTCGTGAGTAACAGCACCAGCACTCCAATCGTTTATTGGTCGCTCGCCTGTGTAATATACACCAGCTCCTAGTGATAAACCTTCTAGCTTTTGTTTAAAGCTATAATTAGCGTAAGCATTAAACGTATGTCTTGGTGTATTTAATGGTGCCGAACCGTAAACAAACGAAGTGTGTTCTTTATATTGCGCATCTATATAAGAGTATCCTGTAATAACTTCAAGGTTATCTAAAATACGACCACTTAATTCAACCTCGATTCCCTTGCGTTCATCATTTCCTCCTTTTTGGTAAAATCCTGTTGCCACCCAGTTTTCATCGTAAACAGGTAAGTTAATATCCTTGTTATTAATTTTAAAGAAGGTAAAGTTAAAACGTAATCTATTATCTAACCAATTGGTTTTAATACCAGCTTCTATTTGATCGAAACGTTCATTACCTAATTCATTTCCATTTTCATCTAATCGTGTAGCCGATCTTGGATTTGAACTATTAGTGTAAGATGCAAAAACGTTAATGTTTTTATATGGTGTTACAATAACTCCTGCTAATGGATTAAATGCATCGCTTTCGGTAGTTTCTGTCTCGGCATCGGTTTGGGTTTTACTATAACGAATCCCAACAAACGACTTTAACCAGTTATTAAATGTAATTACATCTTGTGCTACAAAACCTAAAGCTCTAGATTCGGCTCCTCCAACTCTTGGGGATGAAAAGTTTAAGTCTCCTGGCAAATTGTGGGTGTTAGAAGTAAATACATTAATGGTATCAACAGCTGAAACACTACTTGAATAAGTACTATACTTAGTTGTTCTATAATCAAACCCTACTTGAAAGGTATGTGATATAGAACCGGTTTTTAGCTCGTTACCTATAATATCTACTTGTAAAACAGCATTGTCGTCTTTTCTAGTAGAGGTAGAATACCCACGGCTACGTAAATTATAAATAGGATCTCCTGTTATTTCATCATTCACCACATTTCCTAAACTAGCTCCTTTATCATCTAAGTCTAAATTAGACTTATAATAAGCTGCTTTTAACGTTAACTTGTCATTTAGCTCTCTATTAAAACGTACTGAGAATGTTGTATTTTTTGTTAGTGATTTATCATTTTTAAATCCTAAAAACTGATCGTAAGGTAAATCGTAAATAGCATTAACGTTATTTTCATTTAAGTTTACGGTTCCTACATCTGGAGTTCTACTATCATCAAAATAGTCCATTTCTAATGTTAAAGTCGATTTATCATCAATACGCCATTCTAACGATGGGTTAATATAAAAACGCTCTGAAGAAATTCCTGAACGGAATCCATCGGCACGTTCCAAAGCACCATTAATTCTAAAGGCGACATTTTTGCTCTTTGTTAAAGGGCCGTAAACATCATAAGCGGTTCTTACCTGTCCAAAACTTCCTGCTCGCAACGACACATTACCTCCAAAAGTATATTTTGGTGTTTTAGTTACAATATTTACAACACCACCTGGACTTCCTAAATCGGTAGCAACCCCTTGTGTAATGGCAGAAGAGCCTTTTAATACTTGAATATTATCTACCCCTTGCATGTCGGTTAAAATCCCGGTTCCTCTAAAATCGGAATGTACACGAACACCATTTTTTAAAATAGGAATACCGCGAAAACCACGAGACGACATACTTTCTCTTTTATTACCATAAGTTGCAAACGTATATACACCTGGTACATTTCGTGTCGCTTCCGATATGGTGAGGTTTCCTTGTTGTTCTATTAATTTTTCTGAAACAATAGAAATACTTTGAATTTGCTCGTATGGTGCTAAAGGTAATCTAGTAATAGCTTCAATTTTATCAGGATGCTTATAGCGATTTCCAAAAAGCTCAACAGTATTTAAATTATTATCCATTTCTAGGGTAAAATTCAAAGTCGTATCACCTTTTAAAGTAATTGCTTTTGAGCTTGGTTTAAAACCAATAGCTTGTACTTTAACTACAAGTTCTCCTTGAACTAAGTTATTCAGCCTAAATGCTCCCGAGTCGTTAGTCATAGCACCTATATTAAGCTCTGTAACAAATACACTTGCTCCTGCTATAGAAGCACCATCGGTATCAACCACTTTTCCAGTTATGGTTTGTGCGGTTACATTTTGTATAAAGCATAAGAGACAAAATAGTGTTAGTTTTCGTATCATTATTAAGTTGTTTTTATTTAGATTTACTACAAATACGGCGCAAATATACTATCTGAAACAACTTTAAAAAAGCTTATTTAGATTAAATTTAAATAAATATTTGTAACTCTTTTGTTATAAGAATTTTAGATCTTGTATTTTTATAAAAAAGTCAACAAAACATTATGAAAAAAGCCACATCTGTTGAGGAATACATTGAAAAACAGCCTAGATTCACTAAAGCTTTAAACGTTTTAAGGAATATTATTATTTCTACCGAAGTTGATGAAACATTAAAATGGAATGCTCCTGTTTATACCATAAATGGTAAAAATGTTATCGGGCTTGGTGCCTTTAAAAACCACTTTGGAATCTGGTTTTTTAATGGTGTCTTTTTAAAAGATGAAAAAAAGGTGTTAGAAAAAGCCCAAGAAAAAACAAAAGCATTACGCCAAATGCGATTTGAATCGATTAATGATATAGATAAAACGATTGTTTTAGCTTACGTTAAAGAGGCTATAGAAAATCAAAAATTAGGTAAAGAGCTTAAACCAGAAAGAAAGGGAAAAGACGTTATTATTCCTAAAGAACTAGCACATGCTTTAAAGAGTAATGATACTATGGAAAAGGCTTTTAAAGCCCTTACTCCTGGAAAACAACGAGAATACAGCGATCATATTGCAAGTGCTAAACGTGAGAAAACAAAGCTGTCTAGACTAGAAAAAATAACACCTTTAATTTTAAAAGGTGTTGGGTTACACGATAAATACAAAAACTGCTAAATAAAAAAAGCCGCTCAAAGAAATGAGCGACTTTTTTTTATAATAGTAATTTATGATTACTTCTTTTTTTCTGGGGCGTTAAGTTTTTGGCTCAATTCCATAGAAATGGCAGAGCGTTCATACTTCATTTTTCCCGCTAGGGTTTCAATCACGCAAGTGTGGTCTTTATCGTTTAATTCCACTACTTTTCCGTGTACGCCACTTTTAGTTATAACTTTATCGCCTTTTTTTAATTCGGCAGCAAACTTTTTCTCTTTTTTTTGCTTTTTCATTTGTGGTGCTATCATAAAGAAATAGATAACCACAAACATTAAAATAAAAGGTAATAAACTACTTAGTCCTTCTCCCATATTATTTTACTTGAGGTACTTGTGCTTTTGCTGGTTGTACAGCGTTTGGGTCTGGCTTAACGAAAGCTGTAATTTTAACAGTTTCTTTTCCCGTTTTTGTATTAGCTGTTACAGTAATGGTTTTGTTTACCTTGTTTCTTCCAGAACCGTTAAACTTTACTGTAAATTGTCCAGAATCGCCTGGTTGTAAAGGCTCTTTACTCCAGTCTTTAGGCACTGTACACCCACAAGTACTTTTAATATCTGTTACTACTAATGGTGCTTCACCTGTGTTTGTATATTTAAATACTGTTTCTACAGCTGTTTTACTTTCAATTTCACCAAAATCATGTTCTTGCTTATCAAAACTCATGATAGGGAATTTAGAAGCGTTTGCATCTCTTTCGGCAGCTTCTGCTACATTATTTTCATCAATTTTTTTAGAAGCATCTTCTTTACATGATGTAAAAGCGATCATACATAAAGCTGCTAGTCCTAATACTACTTTTTTCATTGTGCTATTTTTAAAGATTATTTAATAGATTTTTAATTTCAGCGGATAAATGTACTAATTTATTCGTTCTACATCAACCCTCGTCCTGTTTTATTTAATTCGTTTTTTTCTTGTAACTCTTTAACGTACTTATCTAAAATACCATTTATAAAGATACTACTCTTAGGTGTAGAGTACTCTTTGGCGATTTCTAAATACTCGTTTATTGTAACTTTAATGGGTATTGAAGGAAATTTTATAATCTCACAAATGGCCATAATTAGCAACACATAATCAATATCTGCAATTCGGTCTGAATCCCAGTTTTTTGTACGGTCTTCTACTATTTTTCTAAATGTTGTTTGATTTAGAATTGTTTTTTTAAACAAATCTACAGCAAACATTTCATCGTCTTCGTCTTTATATAAGTCTGGTATTACAACCTTTGGATTGGCTGTTGGCTTTAACTTACGTAGCATTTTTAATATGGTGGTGTTTACCAATGGAAAATCGTCTACCCAAGTCATGTTATGATCTTCTAAATAATCGAAAAGCTTATCGTTTGGCGCTATAATTTCGCGATAAATATCAATTACAAAAAACTTGTCTTCCTTAAAATCGGACACTTTCGTTTTCATGTAATCGGCATAAAGTTCGCTAGCTAGAATGTCTTTATAAATAATATCGACATACTCATCGTCCAGATCCCAATGCTTAACTTTATTAGTTTCTAGAGCGTCTTGTAAGGCTTCGTTGTGTAGCAAAAATTGAAGCACTTCGTTATTAACAAACTTTCTATTTGGGTTTTTATCTTCCTCTGTCGCTAGATGTTTTTTCATACTTTTTGACAGATGATCTTCAGATTTTTTTTGAAGTTCAACAAGTAAGGAAAGCATTAATAGATAAAGATTATAGGCTTTATCTAAACTTTGCATTAAGAATTTTTGGTCTTTATTTAGGGCATCGCTTTCGCTACCTTTAAACGCGTAAACCGATTGCATGACCTTGATTCGAATATGTCTTCTATTTAACATTTAAAAGAACTTTATAAATTAAATAAGGCAAAACCCGATTAGGATTTTGCCTTGCAAAAATACTGTTTTTTAAAAAAACTAGCTGTTATTTTCTAGCTTTCTTGTATCAATACGTTTTTGTGCTAAAGCTAACGCTGCTTGATTGGAAGTCATGTTATTAACATCGGCATGATTTAAAATCTCTAGCGTTGTATTGTAAATATTTTCTGTTTTACGCATAATTTCAGCTTTATTATAGCTTTCTAATTCTGCATATACATTAATAATTCCTCCAGCATTGATTAAGAAATCTGGAGCATAAACAATACCTTTTTCTTGAAGTAACTGACCGTGTTTTACTTCGTTTGCTAATTGGTTATTAGCAGCTCCAGCAATAACTTTTGCTTGTAATTTGTTAATGGTATCGTCGTTAATTGTAGCACCTAAAGCACATGGGGCGTAAATGTCCATTTTTTCAGTATAAATATCGTTACCTTCATAAATAGTAACCCCATATTTACTTCTTACAGCTTCTAAACGTTCTTGGTTTATATCGGCTATAGTAACAATGGCTCCTTCTTCTACAAGGTTTTCTACTAAAGCTTCGCCAACATGGCCAATACCTTGTACAAACACTTGTTTACCTTCTAATAAATCTGTTCCATACTTGTATTTAGCGGCGGCTTTCATTCCCATAAAAACCCCATAAGCTGTTACAGGAGAAGGGTTTCCTGCGCCTCCTTTTTCTTCTGAAATTCCTGTAACGTACGGCGTTACTTCGCGTACTAAATCCATATCGCTAGTTTCCATACCAACATCTTCAGCTGTAATGTAACGACCATTTAAAGAATGAACATATTCTCCAAATTTTTTCATTAACTCTGGTGTTTTTTGGGTTTTAGCATCGCCTATTATTACGGCTTTACCACCACCTAAATTTAAACCAGTAATCGCTGATTTGTATGTCATTCCTCTTGATAATCGAAGAACATCGTTTAAAGCTTCCCATTCATTTTGGTAAGTCCACATTCTAGTTCCTCCTAAGGCAGGTCCTAAAGTTGTGTTATGAATTCCTATTATTGCTTTTAAACCTGTATCTTTGTCGCTGCAAAAAACGACTTGTTCGTGGTCATCAAATGAAAGCTGTCCAAATACTGGATCAGCCTTAAGTTCTTTGTTAGTTTTTACCTCTGTTAACATAATTATTATGTATAAGTATTTTTTTAATGCTTTTTGAAATATTCTAAAAACACGGCGCAAAATTAAATCAATATTATTATTTATGCAATAGAGAGTGTATTAAAATGAAAAATTAACAAAAGTATCTATTTATATTGTTAATACTTAAAATGAAAGAATTACAACATCTTAATAAATATTTCCTGAAATATAAGTACCAACTTATCCTTGGTGTTATTATTACAGCCATTGCTCGTGTGTTTTTACTTTTTACACCTAGATTAGTAAGAGAAATTTTCACGGTTGTCGAAAACTGGAATAATGGCATTATTACCGATAAAAGTGTATTTAAAACTGAATTGCTTGAAAATATCCTTTTAATAATTGGCGCGTCCATTATTGCGGGAATTTTTACTTTTTTAATGCGACAAACTATTATTAATGTATCGCGTTATGTTGAATACGACCTTAAAAATGAAGTTTATCAACAATATCAAAAGCTATCTCTTAACTTTTATAAAAAGAACCGAACAGGCGATTTAATGAATCGCATTACTGAAGATGTAAGTCGTGTGAGAATGTATGCGGGACCTGCCATTATGTATAGTATTAATACCATAACTTTATTTGTTATTGCATTAATATATATGTTTAATCAAGCACCAAAATTAACCTTATATACTATTCTACCCTTACCTATACTATCGGTAGCTATTTATAAACTTAGTAAAGAAATTCATAAACGTAGTACTGTTGTACAAGAATACTTATCTAAATTATCTTCTTCTACCCAAGAAACCTTTAGCGGTATTTCAATTATAAAGGCTTATGGATTAGAGTTACAAACCTCTACTAATTTTAATCAACTATCTGAAGAAAGCCGACAAAAACAACTCGACCTCGTTAGAATACGATCGTTTTTCTTTCCTATGATGATTTTACTTATAGGTATAAGTAACTTAATGGTTATTTACATAGGGGGTAAACAATATATAGATGGTGAAATTGAAAGTTTAGGTACCATTGCAGAGTTTATTATATATGTAAACATGCTTACTTGGCCTGTAGCAACTGTGGGCTGGGTAACATCTATAGTACAACAAGCCGAAGCTTCGCAAAAACGTATTAATGAGTTTTTAAAGAAAAAACCTGAAATTTCTAATACGGTCACAGCACCAACACCTATTGAAGGCCATATTACTTTTAAAAATGTATTCTTTACTTACGACGATACTAACATTCAAGCATTAAAAGGAATCTCGTTTACATTAAACAAAGGAAAAACGTTAGCTATTATAGGAAAAACAGGCTCTGGAAAATCAACTATTTTAGATTTAATAGGACGTCTATACGATATTGATAAAGGCGAGATTTTAATTGATGATACGCCTATTAAAAACATCAACCTTACTAGTTTAAGAAATGCTATTGGTTATGTTCCGCAAGATGCCTTTCTATTTTCCGATACCATTAAAAACAACATTACCTTTGGAAAAGAAGACGCTTCTGATGAAGATGTTATAACAGCTGCCAAACAAGCCCAAGTACATAAAAACATCGTGAAGTTTAATAAAGGTTATGATACCGTGCTTGGCGAACGTGGCATCACCCTTTCTGGTGGACAAAAACAACGTGTTTCTATAGCTAGAGCCATTGTTAAAGATCCTAAAATACTCCTTTTTGACGATTCGTTATCTGCTGTAGATACAGAAACCGAAGAAAAAATTCTACATCATTTAAATACGGTATCTAAAGATAAAACTACAATTATTGTTAGCCACCGTGTTTCATCGGTTAAAAGTGCCGACCACATTATCGTTCTAGATGATGGAAAAATCATCCAAGATGGTAATCATAATAGCCTAATTAACAAAGAAGGGTATTACAAAGAGCTCTATCAGAAACAACTAAGCGAAGCCCATTAACCTAAATACTTTCGCAAAAGAAATACATGAATTTGTTGGTTGCTATGATTTTTTTTTAGATTTTTGGACAACTTAATTTTATACGTTTTTAAAAAACAACACGAACTTAAATGACTATGATGGAGAAAGAAGAGATTTTTTCAAAAGTATTGAGAGCAGGTAGAAGAACCTATTTCTTTGATGTAAGATCTACCAAAGCTGGTGATTATTATTTAACCATTACAGAAAGTAAAAAGTTTACAAACGACGATGGTTCTTTCCACTACAAAAAACACAAAATTTATCTTTACAAAGAAGATTTTAGCGAGTTTAATAGTATTCTTCAAGAAATGACCGATTACATTATTAATGAAAAAGGTGAAGAAGTTATTAGCGAAAGACATCAAAAAGACTTTAAAAAGGACTACAACAACGAAGAAAGTGATTCTGAAAATCAGGAAACAGTAACAGCAACTACCGAGAAATTTACCGATGTAGATTTCGATGATATTTAAAAATCACCTTTATTAAAATATTATAAAAACTGCTTCTTTAAGCAGTTTTTTTTATGCTACAACTTAACAGCTAAAAGTGCTATAATTAAAGAAAAAATTAAATAACTTAACCCAAAAGTCCAACTAAAAACACTTCCTATAATACAAGTTAATAGTAATAACCATATAGGCACTAAAGTTATGGCTAAAGCAAACCTAAACGTGGCAACAAACTCTACCTCCTTAATTTTTGGTAATGCATAATAACGCCAAACTAAAAAAGGTAACCATAAATTAAGTTTAAGTAACCATTTAAAAAGAGTAGAAACCACAGTTGGCTTAGCCTTGTATTTTGGTCCATTATAATTTTTAAAACCAGATGCTATAAAAGCATTCACTTGTTCTGGATAACGAAAATTAACGCCTTGCTTTTGTAGACGCTGTAAATTATTTTCATAATCATTAGGCGGAACATGGGTTGTTAACGTTTTTAATTCATCTTGCACTTTTGTTTTTAAAGCTAATGAAGCCGATTGGTCATCTTCACAATCTTTAATAAGTGTTTTTACGTCAATAGGAACACCATAATGCAGTGAAACTTCATCTGGAAAAATAACGCCATCTTGATAATTCAATCCTATAGGAACTAATTTTAAATCTAAATCTGGAGTTACTTTTAAAGTTTCTAAAACAATTCTAGTAAACCCTTTACTTAATGGTCTTACCGTACGATTTATATGATGATTCCCTTCTGGAAATAATGATACTGTTTCGTTATTGCTAAGTAATTTCGTGCATAAATTAAACGTGCCATGATTGTTTTTTATGGTTTGCCAGCCATCTCTAACACGAAATACAGGAAGCATTTGTACGCTTCTTAAAAATTTAGCAACCAAAGGTTTTTTAAACACACTAGCTCGTGTTAAAAAATAAGTAAACCGTTCGCTAGTTGTTGCTATTAGCAAAGCATCAACTAAAGCATTTTGATGATTACATAAAAAGAGTAAAGGTGTGTTTTTGGGTATAGAAGCATGCTTAATTACCTGAATTTTTTTATAATAAAAAAACAAGCCTATTCGCAAATACCATCTTACCGTATGTAACCAAAGTTGTTTCAATGAATTGCAGTTTGTGGTTTTGCCGTTTTAAACGACCAAAAATAGGCTAACACTAATCCAGAAACGATATGCCAAATCCCCCAAAAAGCTGCCATAATTGCCATACCTCCTAGCCCATCAAAAAATGTAAAAATTAAAAGTAACCCTAATCCTGAGTTTTGTATGCCTGTTTCTATGGCTATGGTTTTTTTATCTCTTAAAGATACCTTTAAACTCTTAGCCAAAAACCATCCTAACAAAACAGCTAAAAAATTATGCGTTATTCCTAACAACAATACATGGTCTATATAGCCTGTAAAAACATTTAAGTTTTTAGAAAATGCAATAATAACTATGGCTACAAACACAATAATTGAAAAAGGTTTTAACCATTTTGACAAACGTTGCGCCACCTCAGGCCATGTTTTTCTAACAAACATTCCTAATAGTAAAGGAATACCCAAAATCATTCCAACAAGTTTTAACAAATCAAAAGGATTTAAAGCCACATCTTTTAACAAACCTGCTGTTGGTTGATACAAACTTCCATAAAATTGAAAATTAAATGGTGTCATAACAATCGCTAGAAGTGTTGCAAAAGCTGTTAAACTTACAGATAAAGCAGCATTTCCTTTTGCCAAATGTGTCATAAAGTTTGAAATATTACCACCTGGACAAGCGGCAACCATAAACATACCTAAAGCTATACTTGGTTGCGGATTTACAACATAAACAAATAAAAAAGTAACAAAAGGTAATACAATAAACTGCGAAGCTATACCTAAAAATAACAACTTAGGTTTATGTAGTAAACGCTTAAAATCATCCATCGTGATGCCTAAAGCCACACCAAACATAACTATAGCCAAAGCTATGTTTAAAATCCATAACCCTTGACTATCAAAATTTATTTTTACCTGATCTAATTCCTGCATAAACACTACGACACACAACTTCCGTTAGGAACACGATGTTCTGCACTAAGTAAATACACGTCATTTTCTTTTACAGCACCAACCACTAAACACTCGCTCATAATATTAGCAATTTGCTTCTTGGGAAAGTTCACTACCGCTACAATTTGTTTATGCAACAAATCTTCTTTAGTGTATAATGTTGTTATTTGTGCCGAAGATTTTTTAACACCTAAATCTCCAAAATCTATAGTAAGTTGATATGCTGGTTTTCTTGCTTTAGGAAAATCATCAACAGACAGTATTGTTCCAACACGAAGATCTACTTTAACAAAATCTTCAAAATTTATCGTCTCATTCATTTTTTAAAAGTACAAATATTTACGAAATTTGGACGAAACAAGACACTATGGCACGTACACCTTCTAACATGATTCCTTTAGGAAGTCCCGCTCCAAACTTCACGCTGCAAGATACAGTTTCTGGTGAAAAACTCTCATTAAATAGCCAAAAAGGCACAAACGGCACCCTAATTGTTTTTATTTGCAACCACTGCCCTTTTGTAAAACATATTAATCAAGAATTAAGTCAACTAGCTAAAGATTATAAAAGTAAAGGCATTAATACCATTGCTATTTCTAGTAACGATGTTGATAATTATCCCGATGATGCGCCAGATAAAATGAAGCTAAATGCCATTGAGCAGGAGTTTATATTTCCTTACCTCTACGACGACACTCAAGAAGTTGCTAAAGCCTACAATGCTGCTTGCACACCAGATTTTTATGTTTTTGATAAAGATTTAAAGTTGGCTTATCGCGGACAACTAGATGACTCAAGACCAGGAAATGACATTCCCGTAACGGGCGAAGATATTAGGCATGCACTAAATTGCCTGTTAGACAATAAAGTCAATACAAAACCTCAAAAGCCTAGTATTGGCTGCAACATAAAATGGAAACCAGCATAAAAAAAGCCGCTATTTAGCGGCTTTTTAAATTTATTTTTAGGCTGTAATTACTTAACATCCATAAGTTCAACGTCAAAAACTAAAGTTGCATTTGGTGGAATTACACCGCCAGCACCACGACTACCATAACCTAAATCGCTTGGTATAACTAATCGGGCTTTACTTCCTACGTTTAATAAACCAATACCTTCATCCCATCCTGAAATAACCTGGCCAACACCTACAGCAAACTCCAAAGGTTGATTTCTTTTATAAGAAGAATCGAAAACAGTTCCATCGGCTAATTGACCTTTATAGTGTACTTTTACAGTGCTTCCTTTTTCAGGTTGTTTACCTTCACCTTGTTGAATAATTTGGTAACGTAATCCACTATCTGTTTTCTTAAATCCAGCGGCTAGTTTATCTAATTCAGCTTCTCGTGCAGCTTGTTCTTCAGCAATGCGTTTTTCTCTAGCACCTTCAAATGTTCTAAAAGCTTCAATAGCGTGAAAGTTTTCTGCTGCCTCGCCTACTCTTACTATTTCTAAGGTCTCTATTTTATCACCTTGTGCTATCGCATTAACAACATCCTGGCCTTCAACAACTTTACCAAAAACCGTATGGTTACCATCTAACCATGGGGTTTCTACATGTGTGATAAAAAATTGACTGCCGTTTGTACCTGGTCCTGCATTGGCCATAGAAAGGATACCTGGCGCATCGTGCTTTAAATCTGGATGAAACTCATCATCAAATTGATAGCCTGGATTTCCTGTTCCTGTACCTTGCGGGCAACCACCTTGAATCATAAAATCTGGAATAACACGATGAAACGTTAATCCATCGTAATAAGGATTGCCTTGTTTTTTTGCTGAGTTTTCCATGTTTCCTTCAGCTAAAGCAACAAAGTTACCTACTGTTCCTGGTGTTTTTTCGTATTCTAAAGCGACTAAAATTTCGCCTTTTGTCGTATTAAATTTTGCGTATAATCCGTCTTGCATGTGCTTTATGTTTAATGAGCTGCAAAGATAACAAATACCTATATAAGACGGAAGTTTTAAAAGATAGAATAAACCCCGATGGATTGTTTAATTAGCTACTTCACTTATAAATTTAATGCGATAGAGGCGTAATTCTTCATCGTCGTAATCGCCATCAAACTCATCAATGGCAACATCTATTTTATCGGTTTCGGCTTCCATAAAGTAGTCATGGATTTCTTCCTGCTGATCTTCATCTAGCAAATCATCTACCCAATAATCTATATTTAGTTTGGTTCCAGAATAGACTATGGCTTCCATTTCTTTTATAAAATCGGGCATTTCCATACCTTTTGCCGAAGCAATATCTTCTAAAGGTAATTTTCTATCTATATTTTGTATGATATATAATTTTAATGAGGAATTGCTTCCTGTAGATTTTACAACCATGTCGTCTGGACGACTGATATCATTTTCATCTACATAGTCTGAAATTAACTTAATAAAGTCTTTTCCGTATTTTTTTGCTTTTCCATCGCCTACGCCATGAACATTACTTAATTCTTCTAGTGATACAGGATATTTTAATGCCATATCTTCTAACGAAGGATCTTGAAAAATAACAAACGGTGGAACCCCTAGTTTTTGGGCGTTCTTTTTTCGTAAGTCTTTAAGCATGCGCATTAGCGTTTCATCGGCTACGGCACCGCCTCCTTTTGATGCTGTAATAATTTGACCATCTGAAGTTTCGCTAAAATCGTGGTCTTCGGTCATCATAAACGATTGTGGTGTCTTAATGAAGTCTTGCCCTTTTGGGGGTAACTTAATCACGCCATAGGTTTCGATATCTTTTTTAAGGTAGCCAGCCACTAGAACTTGCCTAACAAGAGCCATCCAATACGGTTTTTCTTTATAATTACCTTTTCCAAAGAATGGTTGGTCATCGGTTTTATGCGATTTAATTAAGGCGTTACCCTTACCTACCAATACATTTACCAAATCTTTAGCTTTGTACTTTTGATTAGTTTTTGCAACAACATCCAATAGTAACTGTACATCGTCTTGGGCTTCGTGTTGTTTTTTAGGATGTCTTACATTATCATCCATATCGCCACCTTCGCCTGTTTCTGTATCAAATGCCTCTCCAAAATAGTGCAGAATAAACTTACGTCTAGACATAGATGTTTCGGCATAAGCAACCACTTCTTGTAATAAAGCATGGCCTATTTCTTGTTCGGCTACGGGTTTTCCTGACATAAACTTTTCTAGCTTCTCTATGTCTTTGTAGGCATAAAAAGCTAAACAATGTCCTTCGCCACCATCACGTCCTGCTCGACCTGTTTCTTGGTAATAACTTTCTATACTTTTAGGAATATCATGGTGAATAACAAAACGCACATCGGGCTTATCTATACCCATACCAAAGGCTATGGTTGCCACAACAACATCAATCTCTTCCATTAAAAACATATCTTGATGTCTGGCCCGTGTTTTAGCATCTAATCCAGCATGATAAGGAACAGCGTTAATGCCATTTACTTGAAGGACTTGTGCTAATTCTTCAACACGCTTACGACTTAAACAATATACAATCCCAGATTTTCCTTCGTTTTGTTTTATAAAGCGAATAATATCGGCATCTACTTGTTTTGTTTTTGGACGAACTTCGTAATATAGATTAGGTCTGTTAAACGATGCTTTAAACGTTTTGGCATCGGTTATTCCTAAATTTTTTAAAATATCTTCTTGTACTTTGGGGGTTGCTGTAGCCGTTAATCCAATAATAGGAATATTATCGCCTATACGTTTAATAATATGCCTTAAGTTACGGTACTCTGGACGAAAATCGTGCCCCCATTCGCTAATACAATGCGCCTCATCAACAGCCATAAAAGAAATAGTTTGCGCTCTTAAAAAGTCTACATGTTCTTCTTTGGTTAAAGATTCTGGAGCCACATATAATAGTTTGGTAACACCATTAGCAATATCTTCTTTAACACGTTTAGTCTCTGTTTTTGTTAACGAAGAGTTTAATACATGGGCAACACCTTCTTGGTCGGATACACCACGAATAGCATCAACTTGGTTTTTCATTAAAGCAATTAAAGGCGATACAACAATAGCTGTTCCCTCTTGCATAAGTGCGGGCAACTGATAACAGAGTGATTTCCCGCCACCTGTGGGCATAATAACAAAAGTGTTTTGTCCCGATAAAATACTTCTTACAACATCTTCCTGTAATCCTTTAAACTTACTAAAGCCGAAATACTTTTTTAGTGCAGCATGTAAGTCAGTTTCTACTAATGCCATGAATCAATTTTAATATTTTAATTTAAAAAACGTTAAAAACACATGGCAAGTTCATGAATTAGCCAAGCATTTTTAAAACACTCTTGATTTTTTATTTAGCTTTGCATCAAGTAAGAACAAACTAAGTTTTCAAGAGTTTGAACTACTTTAAAGATAATAAAATCTTTAAAAGCGTCAACTTAAAAAATTAATAAATTTTGAACAATAAAAATTCCATCATTAAAACGGCACAAAATACTATTATTGAAGAGAGTAATGCCGTACGCCACTTATCGAGTTTAATTGATGATGACTTTGTAAAAATAGTCGAATTAATTTACAGCTCAAAAGGTCGGGTTGTTATTACAGGTATTGGAAAAAGTGCCATTATTGCTACAAAAATTGTGGCAACCCTTAACTCTACTGGGACACCTGCTGTTTTTATGCACGCTGCCGATGCGATTCATGGTGATTTAGGATTAATTTTAGAAGACGACGTTGTTATTTGTATTTCTAAAAGTGGTAATACGCCTGAAATTAAAGTTTTAGTACCTCTTATTAAAAATGCTAAAAATAACATGATTGCATTAACAGGCAATAAAGATTCTTTTTTAGGGCAACAAGCCGATTATATTTTAAATGCATTTGTAGAGAAAGAGGTTTGCCCAAATAATTTAGCCCCAACTACTAGCACAACAGCACAGTTGGTTATGGGCGATGCGCTAGCGGTTTGCTTATTAGAACTTAGAGGGTTTTCTAGTAAAGACTTTGCAAAATACCATCCTGGAGGTGCTTTAGGAAAAAAATTATATTTACGCGTAAGTGATTTATCTGAAGTAAACCAAAAACCTAAAGTAACCCCAGAAACATCCTTAAAAGATGTTATTATAGAAATTTCTGAAAAAATGTTAGGTGTTACAGCCGTTGTTGAAAACAATAAAATTACAGGTATTATTACCGATGGCGATTTAAGACGTATGCTTAGTAAAACCGATGATTTTTTAGCCTTAAAAGCTAGTAATATTATGGGCACCAACCCCAAACGTATTCACGCCGAAGCTCTAGCCGTAGACGCCATGGAACTTATGGAGGAAAACGGTATTTCGCAATTACTTGTTGAAGATAATGACGGGAATTATGCTGGTGTGGTACATGTACACGATTTAATAAAAGAAGGCATTATATAATGGCAAAAAAGCAGGTAGACGACATGTCGTTTTTAGACCATCTAGAAGATTTAAGATGGCACCTTATAAGAGCGACAGTAGCCATATTAATGGCAGCAACAGTAGCATTCATTTTTAGTAGGGACATTTTTGAGCATATCATTTTTGCGCCATTAGACATGGGATTCCCTACCTATAACATGCTATGCCAAACAGCAAAATTAATTAATGTAGACACTACATTTTGTAATGACACTTTACCGTTAATTATTCAAAACCGTACCATGGCTGGGCAATTTTCTGCCGATATCTGGACAGCTATTTTTAGCGGATTGGTTATTGCTTTCCCATATGTTGTTTACCAATTTTGGCGCTTTTTAAGCCCTGGTTTACACCCTAACGAACGCAAACACTCTAGAGGGTTTATCATTATTTCCTCTTTACTATTTTTTATAGGTGTTTTATTTGGGTATTACATTGTAACACCATTATCTATAAATTTCTTAGTCAATTACAATATCTCCGAAATGGTAGATAACCAAATTGATATTAGCTCATATATTTCATTAGTACGTTCTTCGGTATTGGCTTCTGGAATTATTTTCGAGCTTCCTATCATTATCTATTTTTTAACAAAAATAGGCTTGGTAACACCCCAAGGCATGAAAAAGTATAGAAAATTCGCCTTAGTTATTGTACTCGTGTTATCGGCCATTATTACACCGCCAGATATTGCCAGTCAAGTTATTGTAGCCATTCCTATACTAGTGCTATACCAAGTAAGTATTTATATTTCTAAAGTAGTTGTAAAACGCGATCAAAAACAACGCAAATAATATGTCCGATTTAATAAACGATTTTAACGCCTATCGCTCAAAAATGAATGAGCGCATATTAGAGGATAACAATAAAGTACTTAAACGTATTTTTAACCTAGATACCAATGCTTTTTACGAAGGTGCCTTAGATAAAAAAACCAAAGAGTTATTAGGCCTAGTTGCATCTACCGTTTTAAGATGCGACGATTGTGTTAAGTATCACCTAGAAGGTTCTGTAAAAGCAGGAGCTTCCAAGGCTCAAATTGTAGAAACATTAAGTATTGCTACTCTTGTTGGCGGAACCATTGTAATTCCTCACCTAAGAAGAGCTTACGAATACTTAGAAGCTTTAGAAGACCAACGTTAAACTTATAATAAACCTTAAGCGTTAAAAAGCAATCTCTTTTGTTTTTACTATTTTAGCGATTATACATGAATACACTATGAAGCTAAAAGCCGAAAATTTAATGAAGTCCTATAGCGGACGTAAAGTGGTGAAAAATGTCTCTTTAGAAGTTAATCAAGGAGAGATTGTAGGATTACTTGGGCCTAATGGTGCTGGAAAAACCACGTCTTTTTATATGATTGTAGGCTTAGTGAAACCTAATGGTGGAAACATTTTTCTAGACCAAACCAATATTACCAACTACCCCATGTACAAGCGTGCACAAAGTGGTATTGGGTATTTGGCGCAAGAAGCTTCGGTATTTAGAAAATTGAGTATTGAAGACAATATTTTAAGTGTGCTACAACTTACCAAACTAAGCAAAAAAGAACAGCACATGAAAATGGAAGCGTTAATTGAAGAGTTTGGTTTAGGGCACATACGAAAAAACCGTGGCGACTTATTGTCTGGTGGTGAGCGTCGTCGTACCGAAATTGCACGAGCTCTTGCTACAAACCCTAGTTTTATTTTATTAGATGAACCGTTTGCTGGTGTAGACCCTGTGGCCGTTGAGGATATTCAGCGTATTGTCGCGCAACTTACCGAAAAAAATATAGGGATTCTTATTACCGATCACAATGTGCAAGAAACCTTAGCTATTACCGATAGAACTTACTTAATGTTCGAAGGACGTATTTTAAAAGCAGGAAAACCTGAAGAATTGGCTAGCGACGAAATGGTTCGTAAAGTGTATTTGGGTCAGAATTTTGAATTGCGTAAAAAGAAAATTAGAAATAATTAATTTATCTTTTAAACTTTTTAATAACATACTTAACGCCACTTACAACAAGTAATACAAGTACGCCAACGCCCAATCCTATTAAAAAATCTCTTATTAATTCTGGCCATGACGCCATGATATGATGTAACGCCTCTATATTATGCACAAAAATGCCGCCTGCAACCAACAATAATGCTATTGTTCCTATAACCGATAAACTTTTTACAATTAACGGCAATGCTTTTATTAAGCCTTGACCAACATGATAACCTATCGTTTTTTGGCCATTACTAGACGTGACTAATCTTAGCCCTAAATCGTCCATTCTAACAATAAGTGCCACTATACCATAAACACCAACAGTAGCAATTAAAGCTACAATAGAAACTACTAAAATTTGTACTGTTAAAGTTTGCTCCATAACAGTTCCTAAGGCAATAATAACAATTTCCACCGAAAGAATAAAATCGGTAAAAATAGCCGATTTCACTTTCTGCTTTTCAAGAGTATTAGCATCATCTGTCGTATTTGCTTCTTTATGTGTCTCGTGTTTAGGATGCGGTACAAGGTATTCGTGAATTTTCTCTGCACCTTCATAAGCTAAATACAATCCGCCCAAAACTAAAATAACGGTTACCATCCATGGTACATAAGCACTAAGCAGAAAAGCAATAGGCAAAATAATTATTTTATTTAAAAAGGAGCCTTTTGTAATAGCCCATAAAACAGGGAGTTCTCTGGAAGAAACAAAACCTGAAGCTTTTTCGGCATTTACAGCCAAATCATCGCCTAAAATACCTGCCGTCTTTTTGGTAGTTACTTTACTCATAACCGCCACATCGTCCATAAGGGCAGCTATATCATCTAAAAGGGCAAAAAAACCTGATGCCATAAATAAACGTTCTTTTTGGGGGAATTAAACCTGTTTTGAATTAGCCATAAGAGACATGGCAATATAACTTAAAATGATTAGTGGAATTCCAGCAAATTGAAAAACAATTAAAAAGACCACACTTAATATGATAAAAATATATCTAATACCATTGGCCTTAAACGACCAGTCTTTAAACTTTAATGCAAACAAACGAATAGGACTTACCAACAAATAACTACTTAGCAACGTCAGGCCTAATAAAAACCAAACATTTACAATAATACTATTCATCGCATCGCTTTTTTGGAATTCAATAATTAACGGCAACGACAAAATTAATAAGGCATTAGCTGGTGTTGGCAACCCTTTAAAAGTTGTTTGTTGTTCTTCATCTACATTAAATTTAGCTAGTCTGTAAGCAGAAGCTAACGTTATTAAAAACCCTATTAACGCTATGGGTGCAAATGTAAAGTCGTGCCAGTGTATAGCGTCTCCCCAATCATTCGATAAGGTCGCTAAAGCGGTTTGATCGCTTGCTAAAGTTAATAATCGAAACATAACAATTCCTGGAACCAAGCCGCTTGTTACCAAATCGGCCAAAGAATCTAGTTGTACTCCCAAGCTACTTTGCACGCCTAACAGTCTGGCCGCAAAACCATCAAAAAAATCAAAGAAAATGCCAGCAAAAACAAAAAAACTTGCCGCTACAAAGTTATTATTTACAGCCAATACCACTGCCAAACAGCCACAAAATAAATTTAACAATGTAATGATATTAGGAATGTGCTTTTTCATAAAAACTGCATTTTAGTATGTAAAAATACTAAACTATTTACGTCTAAAACAAAAACCAAACAATATCTATTGACTTTTGAAGTTTAATATGTTGAAAAATAATATCATATTTGCAAAAAAGAATGGTCTTTTGAAAACTTTACTAACCTTACTAACGTGTTTTGTAATCACATGTTCCTCTCTGGGACAAACGGTTAGAAAATATTCTAACGAATTTATGAATATTGGTGTAGATGCTGCCGCGCTTGGCATGGCCAATGCAGTTACAGCACATACTGCCGATGTGAATTCTGGATATTGGAATCCCGCTGGTTTGCTACATATAGAAGACAAAGAATTAGCGCTTATGCACTCTAGTTATTTTGCTAATATTGCCAATTACGACTACATAGGATTTGCCATGCCAATTGACGACCGTAGTAGTATAGGAATTTCTGTTATTAGATTTGCGGTTGACGATATTTTAAACACCACACAGCTTATCGACGATCAAGGAAATATTAATTACGACCGTATTAGCACCTTCTCTACAGCCGATTATGGCGTCACATTCTCCTATGCCAGGCAATTGCCTTTAGATGGATTACGATATGGCATTAACGCTAAAGTTATCCGTCGTATTATTGGAGATTTTGCCTCATCGTGGGGATTTGGCTTAGATGCTGCTGTTCAATTTGAAACAAAAAACGATTGGAAGTTTGGTATTATGGCTAGAGATATTACAACTACCTATAATGCTTGGAGTATTGATGAAGATGAATTTTCTACTATACAAGATGCTGTAGAAGGCCAAAACCAGGAACTCCCAGAAACAACCGAAATTACCATTCCTAAATTACAACTTGGAGTCTCGAAAAAATTCATCATTAATTACGACTATTCTATTTTAACCGAACTGGATTTAAATGTACGATTTGAAGAAAACAACGATATTATTTCAACATCATTTGCCAGCATAAACCCAGCTTTAGGCTTAGAATTTGGGTATATCGATATGATTTTTCTTCGTGGTGGTTTAGGGAACTTTCAAAACGAGCTTGAATACGACAATAGCGAGCGCTTAAGTTTTCAACCAAGTATGGGCGTTGGGTTTAGGTATAAAGGTATTCAAGTCGATTACGCTTTTACCGATATTGGTGACCAAAGTGTTGCGCTATACTCCAATGTATTTTCTCTAAAATTAGATTTTAGTATCTTCCGCTAGCGAAAAACCAAATCATGAAACAAGGGTACTTTTATTTTTTAGCATTAGTAGTAATAACATCTTTTTCGGTAGCACAAACGCTATCACCAAAAGCCGAAATTAGCGTCTTAACCATTGGTCCCGGACAAGCTTTAAACGATGCGTTTGGACATAATGCCTTTAGAATTAAAGACCCTGCTAATGGCTTAGATGTGACATACGATTATGGACGCTTTGATTTTAACACTCCTAATTTTTATTTAAAGTTTGCCTCTGGAAAATTAAACTATGCCATAGGAAAATCGAAATACAATGATATTTATGGCTTTTATACATGGCAAAACCGCCGTGTAGAAGAACAAAAACTTAACTTAACACAACCACAAAAACAAGCTATTTACAACTATTTAGCAACCAACTACAAACCTGAAAACCGTTACTATTTATACGATTTCTTTTATGATAATTGTGCCACAAAAATTAAAGATGTCGTTGCCGAAACGTTAAACCATAACTTACAATTTCACGCCCCAAAAGACTTTAAGCCCAAAACCTTTCGTACACTTATTCAAGAGAATTTATCTTGGAACTCTTGGGGAAGTGTAGGTATTGATATTGCTTTAGGTGCTGTTATTGATAAAACAGCCACGCTAGAAGAACACATGTTTTTACCTCAGTATATTAATTCCTTATTTGGTCTAGCCACTATTAATACCAACAACACAAGTTTAGTCACTTCTAAACAAACACTTTACAAACCTAAAAACCCAAAAACAGCAAATGTTTGGTCTATTATAATAAGTCCAATAGTTGTATTTAGTTTATTAGCTCTTATTATAGGTTACATTACTTTTCAAGACAGCAAAAAGCAAAGCCGTAGTATATGGCTAGATGGTGTTATTTTTGGTATCACAAGTTTTATTGGTATCCTACTTTTATTACTTTGGTTTGCTACCAATCATCAAGCCACGGCTAATAATTACAATCTACTATGGGCAAGTCCTTTAAGTTTATTAGCATTAAAATCGGTATTAAGTCAAACACCTAAAGTCTGGGTAAGGAAATACCTTAAGTTTTTACTGATTTGCTTAGCACTTTTAGCATTTCATTGGCTTACTGGCGTTCAACAATTTGCGCTAGCCTTATTACCTTTATTTGTAGCATTGGCATATCGTTACATCTATCTAATAAACGCATTAAAAGACCACTAATTATTGCCCTCTAAAAAATATAACAGCGCTTAACGTTTTTAATAACACATTGGCGTCCAACATAAAACTACGATGCTTGATATAATACAAATCGTATTGTAATTTCACTAAACTGTCTTGTACAGAAGCCCCATAACGTACTTTCACCTGCGCCCAACCAGTTAAGCCTGGTTTTATAATATGACGCGTTTCATAAAAAGGAATAACCTCAGCCAATTCTTTAATAAATTGTGGACGCTCAGGTCGCGGTCCAATAACACTCATATCCCCTTTTAAAATATTAATAAACTGCGGAAACTCATCTATTCTTGTATTTCTTAAAAAACGTCCAAATAAGGTAACTCTAGCATCGTCTTTAGTGGCCCAAACTGCACCATGTTTTTCGGCCTCTTTAATCATGGTTCTAAACTTGATAATCTTAAACGTTTCTCCATTTTTTCCTACACGTTCTTGACGGTAAAATAAAGGACCTCGATTGGCAAACACATTTCCTAATAGAATTAACGGAATAAGACAACACCCAACTAAAGTTCCTACTAAAGCAATTAGCATATCTAGAATTCGATGAATGAATAAGTAAAACTTATTTTTATTACTACGGCTAAAAGGGAAGTATTTATAAAAATCTTTACCTACAAACTGCACGGGTACACGGTGCGTCATATCTTCATACACTTGTGTGTATTCTTTAATAGGAAAACCATGCTCTAATAAAGTAATTAGCTCATTATAAATATCAGGCGTAATAGCTTCGGCATTATAGGTAGCGACAACAATTTCCGAAACTTTTTCTTCTTGTATAACGCGATGTAAATCTTCTGGAGGGTATTCGGTAATACCTTTATATTTCACAGAAGATGTTTGGCGTTCTTCACAATTAATAAACCCTATAATTTTATAGTTAGGATCGGCTTTCTTAAATGCTTCAACAATCGTTTCTATGTTTGATGTTTCGCCTACAATAAGCACCTTTTTAAAAAACCGTGGTTTCGAAATAAAGTTTATATAAACTAAGCGCCATGCAATTAAAGCAAATAAAATAGCGAGATAAAAATAAACAACCTGTAATCTATTGCTTGGTAAAAAAGGCGTGAAATACGGTGTGAATAAATAAAATAAAACCACCGTTGATGTAGTTAAAATAATATTGGGGAGTGTTTTTTCTGTCCGACTTGCTTTTTGCAAATCATAAAGCTCGAAAACAGTACCAAAAACACTTAAATAAATAATTAAAACAAGTACCCACGACCAATTTTCTTTCGTTATGGTAAAGTAATCAAACGAAAAATAATTACTTATTAGGCATAGCATACCTAAAACAGACAGTATATCAATAATTCTTAAGAGAATTTTACGCTCAGAAATATTAAAATGAATGTCTACAGGCATATGTTAAAAAAGGTTAAAGCTAAGATACTAAGTTCCAACGATTATACAAGTTATGTTACTGTAAAAGCTGCAACCAATCTTGTTTTACATGATTCCAATCAAAATTTTCGGCTTTACTACGGGCGTTCTGTACCATGTGTCGCGTATTTTCTGGAGAGGCTTTTAAATCTACAATTGCTTTTGCCATAACTGCTGCATTTTCTGCAGGAACTAAAACAGCCTCTTTTAAGTGTTCTAAAAAATAAGGAATACCACCTACGCGTGTAGAGACTACTGCTAATCCTAAAGCCATAGCTTCTATAACACTTACAGGCATGTTATCATAATTTGTGGTATTTATAAATATATTATGTGTTTTTGCTAAAGCAATCCAGTCTGGTTTTGAGAGTTTTCCAGTAAAAGTCACGGCAACTCCTAAGGTTTTAGCAAGGGTTTTGGTGGCTTGTAAAGAACCATCACCCGTATCTGGTCCTACCATAGTTAAGGTTGCTTGATATCCATTATCTAAAAGTGTTTTTAAAACTTCAACCGCCATTGTTGGGTTATAAATATATGAGAACGAACGTACCCACAGTAGGTTAAACTGTTCGTAATCGTGATTATAACATGTATAATTGCCAAGTGTAATACTATTAGGAATATAAGTAACAGGCGTAAATCCTGCAGTTTCAAAAGCCTCTTTTAAATAGATTGAAGGAGACACTAATTTATAAGCTGGTTTAAAAATCATCCGACAAAACACAGGGTTTTGCTGTAATCGCATTGGAAGATTTCCGCCATTTAAACTAGGTATGTAACACAATCTCAATAACCGGCATAATTGCGAAATAACTAAAGCGTAGTAAAAATTCCATGTACTATACGTGTCTATTAAAACGATTGAAACCCGATGCCTATTTCTTAATACTTGCCATATCATATCCAACAGCCGGTAAAGCTTATTTGTTTTCGATGATGCATAATACACCGTAATTCCTTCTGCTTCTAACATAGGTCCTAAAACGCCAATAGACGATATATTGCTTCGTTTACTATTTAAGTTGTTTCCTATATACAGGAGGCTTTTTTTCATAAGTAACATTTAATAAGGCTAACGCATAAATAAAAGAAGGTGCAGCTATGCGCATACCAGAATGGTTAATAGTGGCAAACCAAAATGCCAAAAAAGCATAGAAAAAAATATTTTTCTTATTGGTACTCCTATAACTTAAAGGAGCAAAAATTAATATAAGTAAGGTTATAATCCCCATAATACCGTGTTCTGATAATAAACGCCCAATTTCATTGTGTGATGGCAAATGCCCAATACCAGCTTCTACACGCATATTTTTTGTTCGGCTAGCGCCTAAACCAAAAAAAGGATGTTCTACAAATCCTTCCATTTCTTCCATAAATAAATCTAAACGGCCTGTGGCCACATCTTCTTTTTCACGTCCTAAGGCATCTTCATTAGCATATCGCTTATCTAATAAGCCACCTGTTTGCTGCGAACTAATCATCCAGGTAGATAAAGCCGCTATCACAAATAAGAAAAAAGATACCAAAATTTGGTTTTTTTGATGATGATTTGACTTCCAAAACAACACCCATAAAAATGCGGCGACAACAATTACTGCCGCAATAACACCACCACGACTAAACGTAACAAAGGCTCTAAAGGTCATCGCTCCAAACAAGATGAGGTTAATAACCTTCAATATGGTACCAGGTGAACGTAAAAAGAGTCTAACAACCAAGGTAAACATCCCTAGCCCTAATACCGTAGCCACTTGATTTGGTCCAAATCCACCTGAAGTAGCCGAATTTGATGCTGTACTTGTTAAAACATCTTTTATACTGGGCGTGTATAAAAACAAATAACATGTGGTTGTAATAATAGGCAACATCATATAGTTTAAAACCTCTAACACAGTTTTTTGTGGCACTTTCCTATCGTAACAAAACAAGGATGCTATGCCTAAACACACAGGACCACTTAATACAAACGCGATGTTGGTTCTAAAACTGGCATCAAAAGTTAACGTAATTGAAGCCACAACAATAGCAGGCACCAATAAAATAAGGTAAATAAAATAAGGGTATCCTTTTCCAGATACACCACGATAAAAAATGCCCATGAGGGTAAATAAAATCACTAAATACTTAGAAGCTTCATAAGAAAGTCCCGATTTTGTCATCCTAAATAGCACTTCGGCACCAACAAAATACGCACATCCTAATAGCACCATTCTCACCTTTTCTTGATTTGGAACCAAAATAATTTTTAAAAAAAAGTAAAGAAAAACACCTATAAAAATAAGTTTCCCTATAGGGCGAAAAAAATGCAATGCAAAAGCCATCCCAATATGTATTAAAATTAGGGTGATGTAATTATCGGCATTATAATTTCTAAACTTAACTCTCAAGTTGTTTTAAAATATGATTTTGAATGCGGTTATTATAATACGTAAACCCAAAACGATTTACTACAGAACGTTGATTAGCCAATATAGTTTCAAAAAGAGAAACATCCAATTTAAAAATAGTTTGAAAGCATGTTAACAACGCTTCTACTGTGGCCGCTGACATACAAATTCCTGTTTCTTTATGAATGATATATTGTCCAATAGAGGATACTTGAGAAACTACAGGAATACACCCAAAGTTCATGGCTTCTGCTATCACTTTAGGAAACCCTTCAGAGGCTGTTGTGGGCATTAAAAACAAATGCGATGTTTTGTAAATATCAAACACCTGATTTCTTGGCAAAAATCCATGAAATATAATATTCAAATCACTTTTTAAGGCTAACGTTTCAAACGTATTACGCTCTGGACCATCTCCAACAAAATGTACTGTTCCAATACGGTTTTTAATAGTTTCAGGTAACTGTAAAAGCGCTTCAATAATACGCCCAACACCTTTTGGTGTTTCTAATCTTCCTACATAGCATAGGTTTAAGTGTTCTGTAAACACCTTGGTTTTAGACATATCCTCGCCTAAAAGCAATTCATCATCTGTTAAACACGGATTTTCAAACGTTATACAATGTTCCGGTTGATTTGGCCATTGTCCATTAATGGTTACTGGCCGTTGTTGTTGTTTTAACCACCAACGTTGAAAGCGATAGCCTAATGGCGGATGTTTTTGATTCCAGTTGCCTGCATATTTAAACCAACCTTTATTTTTTACAAAAAAAGTCAGGTGCGGTATCGAATAAACACCTATACCTGTTGGCGCGCGAAACTGAAAATAATCGACTTGTTTTAACACGCTAGAAACAGTACGCAATACCTTTGGCGCCTGAGTAAGCAATTGCATTTTTGCGCTTAAACTTTGCCCTCCTAATGGCGGCAGAGCTACAAATTTAATGTCAGGACTGGTATATGGTAGCGCACTGGGTGGCGCCTCTCCGTGATGCAACATAGCCACATGATAAATCTCATCGAACACGGTTGTTAGATGGTTAATTTCTGTTATGGTTGGTCCCCAACCCACAATTTGACCTTGAGTATTGGTATAGTGTTCTGTATGCGAAATAATAGCTAGCGTCACACAATAGGTGTTTGTCCAAATATAAAACCTGCTTTGCAGTAATCATAACCTTAAGTCGGTTATTTTTTGATTTCTGAAATCTTCAACATACAACTTAAGTGTCTCAACTGAAAAAGCTAAACTAAAATTAGAAAAACAACATTATCTACCAGCCTCAATAAGCTTTGTATAATGTTTAATTACTTTCGTCCACTCATGCTGTTTTGCCCAGGCTAAAGCGCCTTCAGAAAAAGCCGATTTTTCTTTTATAATATGCTTTAAAGCAACTAAAAAAGTCTCGGTATCTGTAGGCGACACCAACATACCAGATTGTTTATGGTTAATCGCATCTTCAATACCACAACCTGTCGCGCCAATGGCAGGAACACCAAAAGCATTGGCTTCTAGAATGGCAATTCCAAAGCCTTCTACATCGCCCGACGCTGTTGGGGTGCTTAACATTACAAAAATATCGGCTTGTGTATAATAAAACGATAACTGTTCATGTAATACATGCCCATGAAATGTCACATGTTTTTCAACACCTAAACGTTCCGCTTCCTTAATAAAAACTTCGGTGTTTGTATTAAACCCCACACAATGATAATGTACTTCTGGATATTCTATAATAAGTTTTGGCAAATGCCTAATAACATTTAATTGCCCTTTACGTTCGGTCACATTTCCAACCGTTAATAAAACAGGATGTCCTTGTAAGGCGGTTTCTTCTAATAACGGTAAGGCTGTATTTTTAAGCTCATCAAACCCATTGGGAATAACAGTAATATTAGGATGCTTTAAATGTGCAACTAATGATTTGGTATAATTAGAAACAGCCACTACTCTATCAAATTGTTGTAATGATAAATTAATGCTTTGTTTTAACCACCATGTTTTATAATTGACTTCGCTCCCATGAATAATAGCATGCGACGCTTTTTTGTAAAACATATTACACAAAGCAACAGACCATAACGAGAATTTACCTGTAGCAATCACTACATCGGTTATTTTGATGGCTTTTAACAATAACTGAATGCGCTTAAGGTACATAAAAGCTCTTACCGCCGTTAATGGCACTCGTTGAATTTTAAACACCTGTTGCTTATCAAAAGCTTGAGTTTGGGTTATATCTTGCGCACGTTGATCGGCTAAAACAGTTACTTGAAATCCTTCTAACTGTAAGTGTTTTGCTAAATTATATGCATGATTCCCAATGCCACCTGGTAATGGCGGAAATTCTGAAGTGACTATTAATATGTTTTTTACGGTCTTTTTCAATCTAATGTTTCAATTTTTGGGCCTTGCTGTATTTTTTTACTGGATAGTCGCCACGATTTTATTAGTTGATACAACACTATAGGGCTAATTAAAATCATAAAAAACATTCCAAATAAAGTCAACCATTTATGGTGTTTAAACCGATAAGGCATGATTGATAGTGGCACGTTTTTTATTAAAGCTAATAGGGCATTTTTATTTCCAAAATAACGTCTGTAATAATACAACACGCTAGGCACTGGACGGGCGTCAAGCCAACTTTTTACTCGGTAAGCATCCCAACTTCCCATATCGCGTAAACCACCTGAATTCACTTTTAAATGCAAGCGTTTAGCTTTAGGGTTCGACACATTTAAATACCCTTTTATATAAACACGCGCACCAAACTCACCATCGCCCATACGTTGTTTTTCAAACTGCCTGTCGAATAGTCCTATTTGTTTAAATACATCTTTCTTCACCATGGCGTTCCCGGTATCTAATTGATCACTCACGCGAAAAAAACTGTAGTGTTTTGGCACTTTAGCCCCTACTTTTGATATAGACACACCCGACGAGACATCGGCGTTATAATAGTGTAAACATTTTACGTGATTTGTTATCCAATCTGTCTCTATTCGACTATCATCATCAAATAATAAAACATACTCGCCTTGACTTTGTTTTATAGCAGTATTTCTAGCCAACCATAAGGCTTTTTCTTCTTGGTATAACACGTTTAAATTAAGATTCCAACCCTCGTAAAATGCTTTTTGAAAGGGATCGGATTGATCAACAACAATCACTTCAAAATTTGGATAATCCTGCAACTCTAAATCGGCTAAAACATCTTTTAAATATGGGTATCTGTTTAACGTTGGGATAACAACCGTCACTAAAGGCATATGAGTTAACGTAATATCTTCCCAATCTGGTTGTTGAATTGTTGGTTGGTACAAATTGCCCTTCGGCATATTTCGGCTTTTAAAAAAAGCGCTAAATTCAGTCCAAGGATTTTTAAAAGATAATAATCGTAACAACAGTACGTACCACACCCAAGGGGCGTTAAAATAAGCTCGAATAAATTGATAATTATCCTGTATTGATAAGGCCTCTATGCGAGTTAATTTATCTTCTGCTTCAACCCAGCCTTTTTGTATGGCCTGCCAAGACAAATCGTACAATTGCGCTACTGGCGTTTTATATGGTACGACTGGTAGTTGCTCTAATATGTCTTTTGGTAACGCTTCAGGGTTTGGAAACACGGTCGCTCCTTTTTGCTTTAGCAAAAAATAATGAGTGGGTTGTATGTATTTGTAGAATGTAAAGAGCATATTTTTACTTTGTAAAACACCAAACAACATGATTGGAACTCAATCCATAATAGGTTCTCTCTGACTCTGAAACATCTTTAACTTGTAGCGTTTCTGTTGTAAAACCTGCGGCTTCAAACCGTTTAAAATAATCTAACCCACAGCTTCTACAATGATCGTCGTGTCCATGTACTTTTTCATAATCTTTGTAGGGTATAGATGGGTCTTCGTATGTTTTAGGATTATTGGCGGGATAGATAGGCACACTCATTAATAGTTTTCCTCCAGGTTTTAACACACGGTATACTTCAGAGATGGCTTTAGTATCTTCAACAATATGTTCAAAAACATGCCAAATAATAGCACGATCGTAAAGAGCATCGGCTAAGGTTAATCGCGTTAAATCCTGAACCAGATTTACATGAGCAACTTGACGTATATCTAACTTATCGTAAGTTTTTACACCGCCCAAAGCACGTTTTGCACTTAAATATTCGTTCCGATTTGGAGCTACATGCAAAACATTTAACTGCTCGCCCGATAACTTAAAATAGTTTATACTATATGGAATAAGTCTGGTTCTTGCTAGAGAACGGCATTTAGGGCAACACCCTTGTAAAAAGTTTTTACCTTGCCAATTACAAACGGGACAATTAACAGCTGTACCTTTCTTTAAAATACGCCAATAATGCCTGTAAAAAACCTTTTTAAGGTTTATAATATAAGGCTTAGGTGATTTAATAAGTTTTATTAAATTCATTTTAAAATGTTTCAATCGACTTAATAAAAAAGCCTTTTAACTGTAATGTATTTTTCCAAAGCATTCTATTTTCTTGACACAATTTATCAAATTGATTTTGATTTAAGTTAGAATGAAAATCAAATACTTTTTGTCCAATCATATCTAATTCATCTACCTCTACCCATACCACATGCTTTTTCCAATCGATAGTATCTTGTAAAGGCAATAACCCATCGGTATTAATATACACAGGAATGCGCCCCATGGCCAAGGTTTCATACAAACGTACGGAAAAATTACCAGCACCACGCGCACAAATAATGTAATCGGATGTTTTCATATTATCATAAAAAGCCACACTACTCGCATGTCGCTCTGCTGCTGTCTTAGCTCCCGCTCGATATTGTGTTCTAATAAGGAAATTCGTTTTTACTAACGGAGACTGCTCACATTGGCGCAAAACACGTCCTCTTAAAAAAGAACTAGACACCATCGCTTCGGGTTTATAAGGTCGCTGCTTTGTATAATATGCCAGGTTTCTTGCAGTTATTTTAACCAATTCTTTTACTCGGGTTATTGCAGACATACTAGCTTGCCCACAAAACCCTACTGTTGGTTTTTTATGGTATGGTCGTTTAAAAATAGAAGATTGTGAATAATACGTTTGTAACGGATCGTTTATAAATACTGGCATGCCCTGATGGTTATTTGGCAATTGACTTTGATAACCACTGGCTCTAAATACAATACCATGCGGATAATCTGGAATTGGTAAGCCAAAATCCCCCAACATAGCTATCCAGATTGGTTTATTGTACTTTTGGGTGTCTTCAATAAAGTCTTTGGCAACAGACAATTGATTGGTGTTATAATAATAATTCCACGACATGGGTAATATAGCAACCTCAGTGTCCTGTATGGTGTTTACAAACTTATAATCCTGATCCGATACACCATATAATGCCATTCGTTCCGCATCGGTAAACGCTTCTGGTTTTAAGAATGGCTTTAGTAAAGGAAAAATATCCCTTCTAAATTGATTATTAATATGGTTTTTTGGATAATATAACTTCATCTTAACCTCTAAATAGCTTGATAAAATGCCTTAAACTGTTTTTGTTGTTCTGCTAATGTAAAATGGGTATCTACGCGCTCCCTAGCTTGTTGTTGTATTACTTGTTTTCTATCTTGAGGTAAAGCAACAACTTCTAGCAGCTTTTCTGCTAACAGTTTGGGCTGTTGTTTAGGCACGACCCAACCTGTTTTGCCGTCTACAACATTTTCTGGCAAGCCTTCTGCATCACTTACTATACACAATAACGCCATAGCTTGCGCTTCTAACACCGCATTACAAAATCCTTCAGAAATACTATACTGCAAATACACCTCATGTTCTTCCATTAAATTTATAATTCTATCATGAGGTAATTTGCCTAACAATATCACATTGTCTTTGAGATTTAATTGATGAATAGCGAATGTTATGCGTTCGTATTCTTCACCTTCTCCAACAATAGTATATTTAAATTCCACGCCTTGTTGTTTTAAAACAGCTAATGCCTCTAGCATATTTACATACCCCTTTTTCCAATGAAACCGCCCTACAGTTAAAATACGATATGTTTTTCGTTGTGAAAGGTCTTGCTTTACTTTTGGTTGAAATTTTCCCCTATTTATAGCAGGCGTTATTTTCTTAAAAGAAACTGTTTTAGGAAGTCCTAAACTATAAGCCTTTTTTAATAAATCATCAGAAATTACATGAATTTTATCGACCTGCTGCCATAACTTGGCATAACAATTCGTATGCTTTAAGGGGTAGATGGCAATATCAAACCCCCGTAAACTCACGGCCATTTTTGCTTCTATGGCTTTAGCTAAAGTTTCGCGTTGTATGGCCAAAGTAGCAAATCCAAAATGCAACCAGTCTAAATCCGATTTTAAAATGGGTGCATTTATATACACCTGCTTTAAAAATGTTTTTAAGTGTTTTGGTTGTTCTAACTGATACCATGCTTTTACGCGTCGCCAATGTGGCAATAACCCTATAAATACTCTAAAGACATAGACAGCTTGAAGTACAGGGTGTCTACTCACTTTTGAAAACAGCTTCACCTCGCACCCATCAAAGCCTGTTTTGTTTTCCTGACAAAACAAAATCACGTTAAAGCCTTGTTTTTGTAAGCCTTTAATTTTTGACTTAAAAAACGTTTCGGAGTATGCAGGGGCTTGCGATAAAACGAGGCCTATTTTCATGTTTTTAATTAACTAATCTTTTATATAGTTTTTGATGCTGCTCAACACAAGATGTTAAGTTAAACTGTCTTTCAATTCGTTGTCTAAGCTGTATGGCTAAATTAACTCTTTCTGCCTCACTTAGTTCCATTATACAGTTTAATTTATTCTCTAATTCTACTATATTATTTGGTTCGAATAATAGATTGTTAAAAGGTGATAATAAATCTTTAATTCCTGAAATATGACTTCCCAAAACCAAACGTTGACATGCCATGGCTTCCATAGGGGCTACGGGTAAACCTTCTTTTCTCCCTTCGTTTTTTGTTGGTATGACAAATACATCTGCAATAGCAAGATAGGGCCTAACATCAGACACCTTATTAATAAAAAACACCTGATCTAAATGAGCGTATTGTGCTTTTAGCTTATTTCCGTAATCATTATTATTTGCACCAACATGCACGACTTTTACATTAGGGTTATTTAGTTTTATTACAGCTTCTATAAGAACTTCAATACCTTTAACTGGAGCTAAATTAGCGATACTTACAATAACAAAATCACCTTTATTAAATGTCAATCCGCAAGGTGTATGATAGGCTTTTTCTAAAGGTCTGTATTGTTTTAAATCTATCCCTAAAGGTATTTGAACGACCTTTTGTATCATACTTTTAAAAAAAGTATTCATATCAGAATTAATCGTGATTATTTTAGCACTTAATTGCGACCGCCAACACCATGCTTTATTCCCCCAGCCCATGGCTTTCTTTGTATATACAAATGGAGTTCCAGCAAGTTTAGCGGCTAATGGCTCAGTAATATCAGAGCTCCAATGCCAAGAATGTATGATATCAAACTGATGCTTTCTAAAAAAACGTGAAACACGCCAAATTCTTGAAGGTAAACTTATAAATGGTCGATAATTTGAATAATAATTAAACACATGAATAGGTACACCTAAACGTTCAATATCTTTAAAAAAAGCGCCTTTAGTATGGGCGCAACAAATTTCGGGTGCAAATATGGTTTTATCTAAGCCTTTAATTAAATCGTAAACCACTTTACCACTGCCAGCAGTATCAAAATTAGGAATGGTATAAAGTATTTTTATTTTTTTCATTAATATAAAACTTTACTTAATGAGAACACCAATTCCATACTTACGTTGTTTAGGACTTTCTATAAACTCGACATATTCATGTTTATTTTTTATCTCATTCCAAAACTTATCAACATAGCAATTCAAATTATGATGATAATCTGATTCTACAATATCATGAAATGCAATTAACCCTCCTTTTTTAACCAAGCCACTATACATTTCATAGTCTGACTTAACCCCTTCATATCGATGATCTCCATCTATAAATAAAAAATCAATCTGTCTCCCATTGAGTTTGTTGACTAATTGATTATAGGTTTCTTTTTTATGAGAATCGCCTAAAACAACTGACACTTTGGAGTTTTTCTTGTCTGATAAAAAATACTTCATAAAAGGAATCTTCTGTTTAGGAAACCCTCCTCCATGTATACCTCCTGGTAAATCTATAGAGATTAAATGGTTAGGTTTTAAGTAACGAGCCCACATAAAAAAAGAACCTCCCTTTTTTGTTCCAATTTCTACAACTATTTTAGGCTCTGTTTTTTTCACATAATTAACAAAACTTCTAAATTCGTCTTTAAATTGATGCAGTGAAATCCTGTCATAGTAGCCTCTACCAATATAAGATTGTGAAAAGTCATATATTGAATCGAAATCATTTAATTTAAATGATTTTGATAATTTTCGCTTAGAAATTAGTAATGCTATTGGGTTTAGTATATCTCTCTTTTTCATCTTAATTTAACTCATTTTACTATTTTTTTGAAAATTTTTATTTTCATTTTTATAAAAAATCGTGTATCTAAACTTATTATCCAATAACATAAACCATAACATAAAAAAAACAAGTGCTTTTTACTTCCCAACTCCAAGAGTCTTTGCGTATTTAACGCAAACCTATAATCTTGTTTGGATATTAAATTGGGATACTCGTAAGCAAAACTTCTAATTAACTCTCTTGAGGCTAAAAATTGTTTGGTTTTGTTACTTGTCACCGAGTTTCTATTAATGCGTCTATCCAAACGAACCAAGGTTTCATGAAGTCCATGAATTTTAGAGACTAACGAAAACCGCAACACATACGTCCAATCGACACTTATACTAGGGTAATGTTGTGTAAAATACAAGCCATTTTCAATATGTACTTGTTTTTTAAACATCATACAACTATTAACCACTTTTATTTGCTCGCGGTAATTTAATAAAAACATATCTTTCCCTTCGGGATATTGTTTACCATGTACTAAAACACCTGGGAATTTACCTGATATTTTTACGCCATCACAAAACTCGGCAATTCCAGAAACCATACCAATGGCCTTGTTTTTATTTAAAACATCTACTTGTAATTGCAATCGGTTGGGGTAGTAATAATCGTCTTGTTCAGCAATCGCTATATAATCACCTTTGCTTTCAGCAACCAACCGATTCATGGTTGGCCCTAGTCCGCGATTATTTTCATTTATAAGAATATGCATGGCTTTGAATTGGGATTCATACCGTTTTAAAATGGTATATGAACCATCTGTAGTGCCATCTATGCAAGCTATTACCTCAAATTCTTGATAGGTTTGCGCTACCAAACTATCTAATGTTTTAGCTAACGTACTCTCTCCATTGTAAATGGGCAATATTACAGAAACCATCATACGCTTTCTATAGGTTGTTTATTATACCACTTCGACAAGGTTAACAGCATCGACAGGCCGTGTGCATGCTGTAATTGGTCTTTAGAGGTGAATCTACGATACATGTCTTGTGTTACTAAGGGTGGTACAAATTGTTTAAATTCATCTGAAAATAACTGTTTCTGCAACTGTTTATCATTCTCTTGCCCTAAAAACTGTAATTCCCAATTTCGTTGTATGGTTGGTTTACCTAAAAGGCGTTTTACTCGATATTTCAAGGAATGTTGCAATCGTCCAGGAAGTCCTCTATAGGTGTAATAATCTTGGTAATTATACAAATTACAAGGGTGATATAAATCCCAAGTTAACTTAGCCAACTGAGGCGCTTTTTGTTTTATGTAGGCGATTTGTATTTGACGTCCAGACAAGTATTTCTCTGGTATTTGACAAATAAACTCACACATCCTATTGTCATAATACGGCAAGGTAATGGGGTGTGCAGCTTCAAACACACTTAAATTTACACTCGTCCATCGTGGTGCCCAATACAAACTTTTAAAGGCACGTATTCTTGCATTAGCACTATGCGAGATGTCTATTTGCTGTAACAATGCTTTTACTCGTTCGTAAAAATAATCGTAAAACTGGCCTTCTAATGCCCAAGCTTGCCATAAGGTTTGCGCCAATTTCAAACCGCCACGTTTGGTTATTTTCTTTATGATTTGTTCTACCTGCAGGTCTATCGATAAGTCATCGGCCACCGCCATATCGTCAAATAACACATCGCCCCAATGGCCTAACGAAAACACCCCTTGATACCCCTTTAATTGGTTAAGTACTGCCCATTGCCGCGGACTACAAAAATCGGAATAACAACCATTTATTTCTGCCAAATCATCTATACTATTCCATAAATAGCCTTTAGGAATTGTAAAAGCATCAAATGCAAACCCACACTGTTTAGCCACTTTTTCGGCTATTTTAGTTTCGTTGTAGCCTTGTTCAAATTGGTAACTATACGCTTGAACATTGGCTTGTAGTTCCTTAAGTACGATAGCTTGCGTACGACTATCTAATCCGCCTGATAATGGTAAAATAACTGACTTATTTTCAATTTGTTCGGAAACAATCGTTTTAAATAATTCGGAAAATTCATCTACAACCTCTTGAAACGGACGTTCTTTTGGTGTGTTATGCCACTGAAACCAGGGTTTAGACTCTAATAAAAAACCAGCGTCATCTAGCTTATTAATTGCTGCGGCTGGCAAAACTACTTCATCTTTCCAATACGTATCGGTATCTAAAAAAAAACCTGTCGCGGCAAATACACAAATGGCTTTTTGATTTACCTCATGAGGTGCTTGCACCTTAGCAAAGGTTTGTTTTTTGGGTATAATGGGCGTTTTTATAGTCATAGCTTACACGAGAGCTCTAATATAGCTATAAGCGTGAAGAATACAAATAGTGGTTAAGAATTAGTAGTGAGTTGTCAGTTGGAGGTTGGAGGTTAATGGAACCAAGAATCATGAGTCAAGACGGAAGACGAGAAGCGTGAGTAGTGAGTTGTTGGTTGTTGGTTGTTGGTTGTTAGTTGAAGGTTGGGAATTACGAGTTCTGAGTTGTGTTAACATCTATTATTATATGGTTAAGCTGATTGCTTATCATTGTTTGTTTTTATATTATTTATCATGTTAAACACTTCTTGATAGTCTAACCCCATATAATCACAAAACTCGCGTATAGTGAGTGCTTGATGTTTTTCTTTTTCGTGAATATCTTTAATGGTGCGCACTAATGTTTGTGCTGTTGTTTGTGATTTACCTATAATTATGGCAACCTCTTTTGGGTATATGCATAGCCTTTTCATCATCTTCCCTTAAATAACTTTATTTTAACTACTATGTTGATTTTCTAACTTTTAGCAAGTTAATTTAAAAAATAGAGTACTAGATTTATTTAAACCAATAGTTCTCAACGGATTTACCAACATTCTAAAGAAAATTCTTACAATTATATGTTTAATCTTCTTTTTTTATAGTTTCAAATCGCTATTTCAACTTTTTTGATAGAATCTATTATGTTTGAGTTATATTTTTTTTGCTTAAAAAAAACACCAGACAGATAGCCTTTTACTTGTCTGGTGTTTAAACATGACATAACTATAACACCTCTAAAATTTGTAAGGCATTAAAGGTTCCGTTTTTAAGCGGATACTGCATGTTGTTTACTTCTTGGAAGAAAGCCACTTTAAGCAAATAAAACGCCTGTCCGCTTCCTGTAGCTGGTGCTACGGGTGTTAGGGTTACGGTTGATGCCGTGCCATTAATAGGCAGGTTTTCTATGTTACTTAATTGCATGTCCTTAGCTTCAGTTTCGAAATCTAGATTTAGAAATCCGCAACTAAACTCGACATGTGTTGCTCCTTCAGGGATGTTTAATTTTTGATCTGGTGTTAGATCATCTATTATCACCTCGCCTGTTGTGGTGTTTAACGTCCAATCGCTTAACAACACTTCTGATAGGCTTGATTTTCTGTTAAAATCGAACCCTTTTAAAGGTAGTTTTCCTTCTGGTGTTTGAATGCCTACAGCTACATTTCGCTTTCCACGAGGTGAGGTGAGGTCTGCATTTTTTACTTGCGACATCACTTGCGTTAATCGGGATGCTAACTTACTGTCTTTAGCATTAGACACCATATCGATAATTGCTCGTCTTAATAGCTTCCCACTGGAAGCGCTAGCTCCGAACTCGTTATTGTTTTCACGAGTTCTTTGAAACGCTGGGTCGCTTTTAATACGGTCTTTACTTACACCGCCTTTGGTTCTCATGCGGTATCCGTCTTCGGTCTTGTAGAAGTTTACATCGTCTAACGATCCTTCTACTTTAAAAAGGCTTTTGTATTTAGCCATGATGTTATCTCTTTTTATGTATACTTACAAAAGCATACTGATTATTAAAAAATTAAATGACATTGCGTTATTAGATCTTTTAATTGGTGCACGTATGTATGAGCTCCTACATATAAATTTCAACTGCAAGACCTATTAACGACAATGCTTGGGACAAATATATTTTATACTCCAAAGACTCCTTTTTGTTTTTCAGGTGTTTAGGCTGTAGCTGTTTTTATTTTATGTTTTATCATTTTTTTGGTGCTTTGATATGTGATTCTTTGTTTTAGAAACTTTTGGTTATAAATGATTCTTATTTTGATTTTTGCTGTTTTTTGTTGTTTTTGATGTGTTTTACTGCTTTTCGTGGTGTAATTTTTCTGGAACTTTGTACGGACTATGTACGGACTATGTACGGGGTATCTACGGGATATCTACGGCGAATGTGTGTGGTGAATACAAATATTAGTAGTAAATTGTGAGTAGTGAGTAGTGAGTAGTGAGTAGTGAGTAGTGAGTAGTGAGTAGTGAGTAGTGAGTAGTGAGTAGTGAAGACTACAAAAAATAAAATCACCCTAAACTTGGTTCTGAGTCTAACACCTTAATACCACACTAAACCAACCTCCATTCTGGCAACGCCAGAAAACAACCGGCCGTCTGCAGTGATAACGAACAAAGATGCGGAAGTGCGTTCCGATACCATCGGAAAAAAGCATGAAGCATCGAGCGTGAGTGGTCCAAAGGAAGCACCTCAGACAGGCTTGATTTTTTGGTTCGTTTTGCATCAAGGCAAAATGAATGAAGAAAATAAATAAGCATCTCCTTCCCCTTGTCACCCTGAACTTGGTTCAGGGTCTTGGTTGTGTAGGTGCGGTGTTTGGTTGAGATGCCAAACCATCTACCTGTCAGTTCACCTGCCATAGGCATGGCAGACAGGAGCATGACAGAGGATAATTAAAACCTGTCACCCTGGACTCTTGTATAACGACAGACAAGCGTTTCAGGGGCTTGTTATTATTAAAAATAATATTGAATAGAGATGCTGAAACAAGTTCAGTATGACAAAAAAAATGTCATTTAAAGTAAGTAGAGTAACACAAAGAATCCTATTGTCATTCAGAGTGAGCGACAGCGACACGAAGAATCTACCCTGTCATTCAGAACGCAACGCAGTGAAGTGAAGAATCTTTATATTAAACCTATCACACCCTAAACGTCTTCTTCCTGCGAAGCAGGAAAACCACTTGTCGTAAGGATACATCTCAAAAGCTTCGAAATCCAGTCATACCATGACGCGAAGTTTTGAGAAGGGTTTACCGTAGGTAAAATCCCTACCGACAAGGCGTCGTTTCTTTTGTTTCGTTTTCTTTAGACGAGTAAAGAAAATGAAAAAATATAAATAAGGTCATTTTAAAACAAAAGAAGATGCTGAAACAAGTTCAGCATGACAAAAAAAATGTCATTTAAAGTAAGTAGAGTAACACAAAGAATCCTATTGTCATTCAGAGTGAGCGACAGCGACACGAAGAATCTACCCTGTCATTCAGAACGCAACGCAGTGAAGTGAAGAATCTTTATATTAAACCTATCACACCCTGAACGTCTTCTTCCTGCGAAGCAGGAAAACCACTTGTCGTAAGGATATATCTCAAAAGCTTCGAAATCCAGTCATACCATGACGCGAAGTTTTGAGAGGGGTTTACCGTAGGTAAAATCCCTACCGACAAGGCGTCATTTCTTTTGCTTCGTTTTCTTTAGACGAGTAAAGAAAATGAAAAAATATAAATAAGGTCATTTTAAAACAAAAGAAGATGCTGAACCAAGTTCAGCATGACAGTTATTTATGATTCCTAACAACCGCTTCATACAACGCTAAAAACTGTTGTATACTGTGTTTAGCATTAAACTGCGCTTTTACAAAATTGTGTGCTTGTTGCGTTATCGTTTCTAGTTGTTTAGTAGGCGTGTTGTATACCTCTATAATAGCCTTTGCCATAGCTTCGGGGTCGCGAATAGGTACCAACCAACCTGTTTTGTTAGGTAACACCACTTCGGGCATACCACCACAATTGGTAGAAACTACTGGAAGACCTATAGCCATAGCTTCCAAAACGACGTTCGCTATGCCTTCACTTAAACTTGGTAACAAAAACAGATCAAATGTTTTTAAATAGGCAAACAATGCGTCTTGAGGCACATGATCTTTAAAGACCACAACATCTTCTAGGGACAAATCATTAACCATAAACAGTATATTTTCTGGCACTGGTTTAGGAGCAATAATGGTATACGTTACTTGAATCCCTTGTGCTTTTAATTGCTTGATGGCTTTTAGCGCATAATCATATCCTTTTACCCAATGGTAACGTCCTACAGAAACGATATTTAGCGTTTCATTAATTGCTTTAGGGGGTGTAAAATGGTTAAATACGGCATCTGGCAATATCGTGAAAATGGTTTTAACGTTGTCTACTGTTGCTCCATAAAACAAAGCCTCGGTTTTCATATCTTGCGATACGGCATGAAAGGCATCTACTTTTGGAAAGTAATCGTAGTAACTTTGTGCTAGAGCAACATCGGCTTTAGGAGAAATATGAATATGTGTCCCTCGTAAACTCAACACGAGTTTACCCCCATAGGTGTCTTGTAAAAACATCCATCGTGATAGTTTTTTAGCCCATTGTAAATGAAATACATCAGGTTGGTGTAATAACACGGGGACAAAACGCGAAAACCGCATCCATTGTTCGTAACGGGTTTTATAGGTTAAGGCTTGACGAATGGCAATATTTAATAGTTTTGGTGACTTGAAAAGCAACCTAAAGCTTCTAATACCTGTCAACCACACATTTTTAAATTGCTTGGTTGGGGTTTCAATGATGGTAATGTTGGGGTTGTTATACTGTACCTCTTTTTTAATGGTGCCAAATAGCAATACCTCATGATGCTTGGCTACGCCGTCTATCAGGTGTTCGATAAAGGTGGACGAGGGTATGGCGCCTGTGTAAATGGCTATTTTGAGCTTTATCTTCAATTTTAAATTAAAATATTATATCATTATTAGGAATACGACTTTTTAATATTGAATCTAACTTTTTTGAAACAATATTAGCTCCTAGATAGTTTAAATGACCTAAATCTTTGAACATATTATCACTTAATTCTAGATTATTAAAATCTATAAAAGACACCCCTTTAAAACGTTGATTTTTAACAGTTAAAAACACACATTCATTATCTCTAGCTATATTATTATTATGCTGTGGACTTCTCACAAAAGCTATTTTTATATTAGACTGTTCACATAACTTCACTATTTTTTTCAAGTATATTAAATTGACATGAGATACTTTTTTAATATCACGGTGCTTCCTGATAGAATCCATTCTTTTAGTTACGTTTAAGTTAGAATTTTTTGAAGGTAAATACCTGTAACCGCCCATATTATCAACGAAATTAAAATCGTTATTTAGTATCCGATATAAATTTAACTTTTGACTATAAGCCATATTAAACAAGATACTTTCAGGATTATTACGCATCAATAATTTATGAGCAGAAAGCCCCATAAAAGTACCCCATTTAGAATAGCCGTTAGACAGATGTTTATCATCCCAGACCCAATCATCCATGTCGCTCATAATTTGATTATTAGAAAATTCAACTAAAATTAATGTTAGATGAGGATTATGTTCAATTATTTGCTTTATTTTAAAATATGTATAAAAGTAGGATTCTCCTGAACTTGATAGGTTCTTAAAATTAGAGATTACACTGTCGTTATAAGCACATTCAGCATGCGAATGACCAAACATAACATACTTTATGGAAGTAGGTAATTTAAACTGTCCCCGTTTAGACACCTGCCTTTTTAGACCCAAAAAATAAAAGACATTATAAGTATTAGTACTAAAAAAAAACTAACTATATGTTTTAAAAATAGTTTCATATATTAAAACTGAAAATAAATAAACTCTTGTGGAGTCCCACTAAAAGTTATAATTATAAGTATTAACACATAGTACACACCCCATCGTAAAAATTTATGTTTTATTGGAATATAGGCCAAAGCATGCTTTTGCTTTCTTCCAAACCATTCTACAAGTAACAAGATGGTAATTAAAACAATGATATCTTTTGGTCTTATTGTAGGTATTGTAAAAAAACTATGAGAAAAAATAGTAGACAGTATAGACCAAGCTTGATGTATATTTTCCGAACGAAAAAACACCCATGCTAATACAGTTACCCCAAACGTTACAGTTATTTGAAGGCATTCTTTTATACTGGGAAACAAAGTAGTTGAAGCAACAATATCTGTGTGATGCCGATTTATATTAGCCAGCATAAGTGGTAAAAAATAAAGAGCATTTAAACCTCCCCAAACAATAAATGTCCAATTAGCACCATGCCAAAACCCACTAACCAAAAAAATAATAAATACATTTCTTATTACTTTAGCTTGTGTTCCTCTAGAACCTCCTAAAGGGATATAGAGGTAATCTCTAAACCACGTTGATAAAGATATATGCCAACGTCGCCAAAACTCAGCAATATCTCTTGAGAAGTACGGAAAGGCAAAATTTTGTTTTAAATCGAAACCAAATAGTCTTGACGTTCCTATAGCAATATCGGAATACCCTGAAAAGTCCCCATAAATTTGAAAAGCAAATAACACAGCTCCTAATAACAACGTACTTCCCGAATGGGTCTCATAATCGTTAAAAATAGTGTTCACAATACGTGCACAATTATCTGCAACAACTATTTTTTTAAATAACCCCCAAAGTATTTGTCGCAACCCATCAACAGCATTAACATAATTAAACTGCCTCTCTTTCAAAAATTGTGGTAATAAATGTGTCGCACGTTCTATAGGTCCCGCTACCAATTGTGGAAAAAAACTAACAAAAGCGGCAAAGGCCACAATGTTTTTTGTTGGCTCTATTTTTTCTCGATAAACATCAATGGTATAACTTAATGTTTGAAAGGTGTAAAAACTAATGCCTACGGGGAGAATGATATGTAGGGTATATTGTGGAATTTCAAAACCGAAAAATGAAAAAGCAGAAACAAAATTATCAACAAAGAAATTATAATACTTAAAAAAACCTAATAGCCCTAAGTTAACTAAAAGGCTTAACAATAATAAGCCTTTTCTAACAGCTTTCTTTTGTGTTTTAACTAATTGCTGTCCTACAAAAAAATCAACTAACGTACTAAAGGCTATTAAGGATAAGAATCGCCAATCCCAATATCCGTAAAAAAAATAGCTAGCAACTACAATTAAAACATTCTGAGCTTTATGGTTTTTATTAAACACAAACCAATACAATAAGAAAACAATAGGTAAAAAAACAGCAAAGTCTAAAGAGTTAAATATCATATGGTTATATTTTTTTTATTATATCAGTATGAAAACGATTTACATTATGAGCTATATTTTTCCAATCAAATGTATTAACAATATGGGAGACATTTGTTTTAGAAGATACGGTTTGTAATGCTTGCTTTGTAGCCATAACGTGAGCCTCTACATCTTTTGAGTTAATTAGTTTTGCCGAAGTCTCTTTAAGGTATTCGGCATTCCCTCCTACTCGACTGGTTACAATAGGCACACCACAAGCCATGGCTTCTAACAAACTATTACAGGCTGTACTATCTAACATGGGTAACAACAATACTGAAGCTGTTTGATAATGTGCCAACAAGTCTTCATCACTTAATCCGTGATGCACGTGTAAGTTAAGGTGTGACTTTAAACGGTGTTCTATTCCTGAGTTTACCACGGCATGTATTTGAATATCTTTATTTTTTTCAGCTAACAAAGGTACACAAGCATTAAACGTGTTAAAATCTCGTAAATGCTGCCCCACAAAAAGCACTTTATTGGGGTGTTTTTTATTACTATTAGGTTTAAAAAACTGTGTATCTACCCCGTGTGGTATATACCTAACCTTTGTATTGGGTAATTTTGTTTTAAGAAAATCGACTTGATTTTCGCCTACTGCAATGGCGCCATCTAAGTGTTGTAGATATTTCCAGTCCGTAATACGTTGCTCTAAAACCGCTGGCGGTTTATGAAATGTCGCGCAAAACACGACTTGATTATATTGCTTTTTTAATCTGACTAGGTAGCGCACGTCACGTTCGGCATTAAGAAAATGCACTACTGTTGGCGAAGATATCTGTCGCAATGTGTTACGAAGCTCTAACGCTTTAAATACACTCGCTGTATTAAACAGGCCCGAGGTTTGCTTATGCATTGCCGCTACGATCTTAGCTATTTTATAAGGCATAGACGGTGTTCCCGTAATAACCTTTGCCTCTGGAAACTGTGTTACCAATTGGGCGTAGCCAGAATAAGTAGCATGATGTGGTGACCGATGATGTACAAATACCCTATTCAAAACTTAAGTATTAGTTGGTTTAATCATGAGGTCTAAAATACGGTTTATATTTTTTACAGGATGCACATTGTTTTCAAAGTATTGCCGGGCGTGTTTTGATAACGATTGTGCAAGCTCCTTATCTTCTAACACCAAGTTAATTTGATGTACCATATTATCTAACGTATCAAAATACAACAGCTGTTTACCATGTTCTAAAGGCACGGGAAGTTCACTAGTTAACCGTTCGGCAATAATGACTTTACCTTGCGATAAATATTCGGCTAATTTCCAAGCGGGCGAATTGGCCAAACCTCTAGTGTACACGACTATGTTAGCGTGCTTCATGGCTTGTAGGTATGCAAGTGGTTCGCTGGGCACATTGGTTAGTGCATCGGCATATTTTGTGTTTGCCACTTCCGACGCTATAAAACCGCCTTGAAACCGTTTTGGAAATTCCCTCTGTAAGCGTTTAATAATCTGATAGCGTTGGGTATGTATATTTATAACATCTTGGTGGGCTTCTTTAAAGCAACGGGTTTGAAACATGACGATTTCCGTTTTTGGCATGGTAAACGCTTCAAATTGTGATAAAAGTCGCGTTGTATTAATAAATTGCCAATGTTTAGCTACCCATTTGGTATGATAATATAGGTTTTTAAAAACATTCCGATTTGGTTTTACATATACACGCCATCTACTTAATAAAAGGCCTAAAAAAAAGATAGCTTTGCCTTTATGGTATGCCGATCTCACGCCAAAATTAAGACCATATGGTTGTATTTTTTTTTGATAGGTTTCTGGTAAATGTGTAATATACTTGGAATTATAACACCGTTTAAATACCCAATCACAGGTTTTTAAGGCTTCTAAAGAAAACTGTGTATCAAAGTCATATAAATCAAACGCAAAACGAATATGTTCTTGTGTATCATGATTCGTTAACTCATAATACGATGCTTTAGGATATGCTTGGTTAGTTTTTACAACTTTTCCTGACTCATCAACCTTCAAACGTCCTCGTTTTGACTTAACATTCAGTTTTACACAAACATCTAACACACCTGTATGAGCTAACTCAAAAAATGCCGTATGTGGATTAGAGGCATGGTTTAACTCTTGTGGTGTATATATGGTTAATGTAAACTGACTCATACTACATGTTTTAAAGCCTCGTTAACCGATTGTTCCAACACCTTATAAGTGGCTTGCAAACTATAGTGTTGCATGACTTTAGTTCTAGCTGCTTGTTCTATGGCTGTTCTTTGGGTGTTGTTAGAAAAGTATTCTAGAACAGATTGCGCATAAGTTTCTGGTGTGGCCAATATACCATCAAGATTATGTGAAATAACATCTTTAGGGCCTCCAGGACAATTTATTCCTGCTACAGGAGTCCCGCAAGCCATGGCTTCTATCATAACCATGCCAAAGGTTTCTTTATCACTTGGCAATAAAAACAGATTAGCATTTTGAAAGTGTTTAGGTAATTTATTATGCTCTAAATGCCCAATAAATTTAATATGCTCTTCTAATTTTAAGTCTGAAACCATCTTTTTTAATTCATTATAATATAACTCTGAAAATATTGGGCCTATAATAGTTAGTTTAGCATTATCAAATCCATGAATAACTAGCTCATGCAACGCTTTAATAGCTAGATGTACACGCTTCCACTCCACAATACGTCCCACATACAACAAATTAGGATGTGTTTCTGTTTTGTTTTGTTTAGGTTGAAACTCTTGGGTATCGACGCCTAAAGGAAACACCCGAATATCACAGTCCTTAAACATGGGTAATTGTAACATCTGTTTTTTTTGTAATTGGGTATGGACTAAAATATGATGCGCTTTTTTATAATAGATTCTATTTTCTGGTGTATCGGTATAGTGTTGACCACCCAGCATGGCGATATACTGTTTGTTTTGTGCTAATATAATTTTGGCTAACATATATGAAAACGGACTAGAATGCCCAGACATATTAATTATAGTCACATCTGGTATTGCTCTTTCACATCCCTTTAAACAGGCTTTAGACCACTGTTTTTTCCATTTTTTATGATCGCCATTCAATGTTCGTGTTACAGGATAAAATTGATAACCAATATTACCAAACTTAAAATTATAAGACCGCCTCTTTGGGGTTAAATAGGCAATCTCGCCTTGTAGATTGGCGTTATTTGCAACCAATTGCTGTAAGGCTTTCGCATGGGGTTGGCTATGATAGGTAGCCACACTGCGCTCTACCACACCTGCTGCTTGTGGGGTAAATGGATGAATAAGGGTGACTTTCTTGGGTAGCTTCATAAAACTTTCCTTAATTTATTCTTTCCTCTTTTTATCAGACTTTTAAGTTTAAGTTTTCTTATCCGCCTTTTTTCTTTCACCCAATACCCATTAAACACATTTTTAATGTTATTTAAAACATGGTGTCCGCTGCTATGTCTTTTTACATGTATCCCGTTGTAAGATATAAAAAAATGTGATGGAAGGTTGGAATAATCAACTTCGCAATACCGCATGGTACGTTTCCAGTTTATAAAATGTAAATACATAACCTCTTTGTTTGTTTTAGTATTTATCATTTTACCATCCTGCCATTGCCAGCGATCTAAATAATAGTCTTGATGCGAATCTCTACCTCGTTCTTGGTTACATAATATTTTAGGCCAATAGACTTTTAGCTCTTGATTGTTTTTTAAATAGTTAGTTAACGCAACCTCATCTGTCCATTGAAATTTAGGGTGCTCAAAAAGCGTTTTATAATTAGGGAGTTTTTTATAGAGTTCTTGTATGTAGTTCGTATTCCTAAACAATGTAAAGTGGCCTGATATAGCTTCTTTTCTACTTGAAATAATATCATACTCATCTAAAACACGAGGGGTAATAAATTGTCGGATATCTCCCCAAACAATATCTAGATCGCAAAAACCCCAATAGTCATAATCTCGTATCTCGTCATAAAAAATGTCACCGTAAGCCGGTTTTAAATCACAAAATTTTCTTGGCGTTAAAGGAACATTTGCCGATACTATAGTATTCACTTTTGTATTTAATGTGGATAATGTCGTGGGTAAAAACGTAATGTTTTCTGGATGTGTTTTGGGAATCGGACAATTGGTTGGACACAACCAATGAATCGTTGGGTTTTTAACCACAGAACTTAAAAAAGCATCAAACCACACGGGCCATTGCCCAAAATACGGAATGATTAAGATGATGTCTTTCATTTAAAGGCATTTTTAGTTACTATACCATCTTTTAAAGCAGCAATAACTTTTTTTAGGTGTTGTAGTTTAAATAATTTTCCTTTTAAAAATGATTTCCAAAGCGTTTTAAATCCGCTTAAAAATTCTTTCCGTCTAAAATGTACTAACTCATTGTAATCATGCCAAGAGCCATACCACAAATGCACACCGTAAGACTCAGGTGTTAAATATTTTTTGTAATGATGAATATCGTAATACTTTGTATAAGGCAAGGCATAAAAACAGTTTGGAGAGTATATCGTCAATTCGTTTAAATACAAATCTTCATAATACTTTCCAAAATAATTAAAATGCCCCCTAAATATTCTATTGATTACCCCTGGAATGGCATGAAACTTATTAAATTCTTCTCTATAATTTTTTAAACACAACCCAACAAAAAAATGATTTTTTACTGCACCAAATATCCCCACTCCAATAGAATTGGTATGTTCTGCTACAAAAAAACAATCATTATCTAAAAACTTATTTATAGGTTTAAGTAATAGCATGTCTGTATCTAGATACACCCCTCCATTCTCATAAACCGCCTTCAACCTTACATAATCTGATACAAAAGCCCATTTTTTTTCGGTAAATGCTTTTTTAACATACTCACAATCCAAAATAGTATTTGTCTCATTCCAAAGAATAATCTCATAGTCTGGTAAATGCTGTTTCCAACTAGCCACACAATATTGCAGCATTTTAGGCATTGGCTTTCCCCCAAACCAACAGTAATGAATTATTTTTTGTATTTTATTCATACTATAGTATAACTTTATTTAGTTTTATTCCCACTAAATCTAAGCCTTGCTTAAAAACAAAATAACCCTGTAATTTTAAGAACTTCTCCATACTTATTTTGTCTTCTTCATTTAAATTAACATATTCAGCTTTAATTATCTTAGGATTAATTTTAGTAAAATCAATCATATTTATTATTTCAAAATCATATCCTTCTGTATCCACCTGAAAATAATCTACTTTTTGAAACATATCCAAATCAATTATTTTCATCAATGGAGCAGCAAGAACAGTTTCCTTTATAATATGCTCTGGTTTTATAATTTCGAATTTTGTTAAATTGGATTTCTGAAATGAAGCTATGCCTTTTACCCACTTAGGATAAAGATGAAAAGTTTCATTATCAATTTTATAAATTTGGACAGATTTTAAGTGATTATGAACCGCCGTCCTAACCTTAATAATGTTTTCATAATCTTTATAATTTTCTAAAAGTTCTTCAAAGTATTCTGCAATTGGTTCAATTACAACTCCAGAACAATTTCTTTTAATAACAAAATGATATAAAAAGTCAAAACTTACTCCATCATTGGCTCCTACTTGTATAAAGTTAAAATCACTTTTTTGAGGGTAATTTTTTTCTAAAATACGTTTTAAATCAAATAATCTTTTCCTATAGTATTTCCCTCTGCCAAAAACCTTAGATATACTAGCTAAAAATACCTGTTTATAATTTTTAATAAAGCTATATAATGAAATTTCCATGTTAGTCTTATTCTATTATGGTTTTATCTTATCAAACCCACGTTTTGTTAGCGTATTATATAAAATATAGCCTAAAAACACACCGCTATTTTTTTTATGACATGTTTTAAAAAACTGAAAGTGTTTAAACACCACGCTAAGATGTTTGCTTAAAATTAAGTTTTTATAGGTTTTTCGGCCTTGCCGTTGTGCTTTAGCAACTATTTCTTGGTTTGTAACATACTGAGATTGTAGTTTTTTTGACAGATAGATTAACGATTCTTGTTTTTTTATCCAATGTTTTCCGTTTCTATTTGATATAGAATCAGCTGTTGTTCTATACCATACTAATTCTTTATTAAGGAAACAATACGTTAATTTTTGCTGAAATAGCCTAGAAAAAAACTCAAACTCTTGCGCTTTATGTAATCTTTCATCAAAACGATGCTCTTTTACAACCTCTCGCTTAATAAGAACATCATTGGTTATCATGGGGTATTTTCCTAAAATATAATCAATATAAAACTCTGCACTATTAAATACCTTAGGTTGTAACTCTTCTTTTTTAAGTGCTTTCTGCTCTTGGACTGTATGTTTAGCAACTACTATATCGGCTTGATATTTAATAGCTTGTTGTATTTTATCTTCCAACATATTCTTAAACATGAGGTCATCACTATCAAACCACTGTACATACTTCCCTTTACTAAGTTTAAATCCATAATTACGTGCCCCATTACCACCTGGCAAATGTTCTTGTGGGCGATGCAAATATTTTATACGAGAATCTTTTTGGGTGTACTGTTTTAAAACGTCTTCTGTATTATCGGTACTCCCATCATCTACCACAATACATTCCCAATTTTGGTAGGTTTGTACCAACACACTATCTAGGGTTTCGCCTATTAAGTGCGCCCGATTGTAAGTGGGGATAATAATGGAAACTAGGGGGTGGTCTGGCATAGCTTACAATTAGATAGCTAATATAATGAACCCTTGCGAGTTTTTAGGTATTAGTTATGGGTTTTGTGTAATGAGTAATGAGTAGTGAGTAGTGAGTAGTAAGTCGTGAACGACACAAAAGCTAATCTTGTTTTAAGAGAAGGGACTATTGAAAACGGATGCTATAAAGAGATGCTAAACCATCTACAGAAATTCCCTGTTTGTGTTAGATAGACACATGACAGAGGATAATTAAAACCTGTCACCCTGAACTGGTTTCAGGGTCTTGTTATTATTAAAAAAATATTGAAAAGAGATGCTGAATCAAGTTCAGCATGACAAAAGTTAGCCATAATATAATTAAGAGTTGTCACCCCTCTTGCCTGCCGTTAGGCAGGGAACTCCTGTTTCAGAGGCTAACAGCTCAATACAACACTAAACCAACCCCATTCTGGCAACGCCAGAAAACAACCGGCTGTCTGCAGTGATAACGAACAAAGATGCGGAAGTGCGTTCCGATAACATCGGAAAAGAGCATGAAGCATCGAGAGTGAGTGGTCCAAAGGAAGCACCTCAGACAGGCTTGATCTTTTGGTTCGTTTTGCATCAAGGCAAAATGAATGAAGAACATAAAAAATATAAAACACGAGCAATGTCACTTTAGAACAAAAGGAGATGCTGAATCAAGTTCAGCATGACAAAGAGTTCTTAACAAGGAAGTGCTGAACCATCTTCCTATCGGCAGACAGGAATTCCCTGTTTGTGGTAGATAGACGCATGACAGAGGATAATTAAAACCTGTCACCCTGAACTGGTTTCAGGGTCTTGTTATTATTAAAAAAATATTGAAAAGAGATGCTGAATCAAGTTCAGCATGACAAAGAATTCTTAACAAGAATTAGCTTATCATTTTTCCCTTACTAATTTAGAGTACCCTTTTCTTAAAATTTGATAGACACGCGTTTTAAACTGTTTGTATCTTGCGTAAGTGTAGAACTTCAACAAATCAAACGACATGGTTTTGTGTTGTTTAATGATATCTTCTAATTGATCCGACACTTCATTATACAATTCAATATCTTCCTTATTGCGTTCTTTAATGGCTTGAATAGTTTTAGAATCAATCGCTTCTAAGTTGGGTCTATTGCTTGTTTTGTTTTCTATACTATAATACGGCATTGTCCAGCCATATTTTTTCTTCAGTACCATTAAACACGTATCAAATTGTTCTATAGTCCCCACAAAAGCAAAATATTTTTTTATATTTTCTCTTGCCTTATCTAGCATAAGTTGTTTATCGGTTGTCTGCACACCACTTATAAACCGTATCTGACCATTATGTATATCGCCTTCATCTATCTGCGTTACAAACTCATAAAGCGACATCTCATCGGTAAACAAACCATGTTGTCGTAACCTATGATTAGGGCGTCGTTTTACATAATAGTAATACGATATAATACGCTCTATGGGGTCTCTTAAAAACGTAATATAGTCAGCTGAATTAGAGAAATAGCTATGCAGCCCAAATTCCATATGGCCTTTTATCAACTTTATACTATCACGCTGCTTTTGCAGTAAGTCTATAAACTCTTGGGTGTTTAACCTTACTTGATTAACCACTTTAATATCAAAAATATCCGTAGAGGTGTATTGTTGCTCTAAAACACGATGAAACGTCGTGCCGCCACACTTAGGCAAATGCATAAAAATTAAGTGATTACCCATTAGTTTTATTTTGTGTTAGGGGCAAGTATGTTGCGCCTTGTTGTTTATTCTGTTCAACACTTTTTAAAATGTCTTGTCTGGCAGTTATAAAAAGTTGTTGTTCATGCTTTAAACGTTTAAACCGTTTAAATTGTCCTTTACAGAAAGCTTTAATTATGGGTTTCTTATAGCTTGAGATTTTTTTATTTAGGACAGACACATCAAACGTATTTACATTGGCGTGTCGCTTTTTAAAATTCTTTAGTTTATGCTGGTAATAGGCTTCTGAAAAAGGCTCAATAGGGTGTTTTTCCCGATCTACTCTATCATGAATAACTTTAACGTTTGGTATTATCCCTATTTTACCGCCATGAAATAAAACACGCTGACAATAATTATCGTCTTCGCCATAATGAAAAAATAATGGATCAAATCCACCCACAGTGTTTAAACACTTTAAAGATACTAACCAAGCTGCCGCATTTACAAAGGGGACTTCATAAACAGGTTTTATGGGATGTCCTAATACATAATCGGAATAAAAGCATGCATTATTTTTATAGTTTACATAATGCGAAAAGTTCTCGTCTAGCCTATCTAAACCTGGTGTGACATGTAACGGACTTAACACCCAGTATTCAGGATGTGTTTTTTGAAAAGTCACCAACTGCTCTAAAGCATCATCAACCAAATACGCATCTTGATTAAGCAAAAATACCTGCTTTGCACCGTGGTTTAACGCATAGCTAATCCCTAGATTATTGGCTTGCCCAAAGCCTAAATTAGTCTCTTGCTTTAATAACGTGATGTTTGGAAACTGCTGTTCTATAAAACCTACCGTACCATCGGTAGACGCATTATCAACCACCACCACAGGATAATTACCACAACTTTTTAAACAGCGTTTTAGCCATGTAAGACCGTTATAAGTGACGATAATGATGTAAGTAGATGCACTTGCCATTAGCTAAAGATACGTTTTATGCGTTTTTTAAGATTTTTTACAAAATAATACCCTTTATAGTGCTTTTTAGGTGTAAGGCGCTTTACCACTTCTGGATGCAATAATTGGGTATAATCAGTTTTTAAAATGTTGCGATAAATACTATAATCGTTAATCGCACGGGCTTTATTTTTTTGCGTTTCCTGCTCGGCATGCACCCTAAACTTAGCCAGGGATTTGTTTATTATTATAGCAGGATGGTGTTTTATAATGCGGTACCAATACTCATAATCGAGCACTTGCTTTAAATCGGTTCTAAACCAACCAATAGTATCCACCAACTCCCTCTTAAACATAACCACACTAGGCTCACCTATTTTGTTCAACGGACTTTGCAAAAAATCTGTTCTTTTAAACATGGTCTTATCCAGATAAAGCAACTCCTTAAAATTGTTAAACTGGACTTGCAGGTTTTTATAATCGTACAACCATTGTTGCTGGGTGTCATCTACAATAGCGTCTTCTACAATAAACTCACGTTTACAGGCTACCAACCCCACCTCTGGATGGTTTTTAAAAACGGTTAGCATAGCTTCAACACAGGTAGGCTCCAGCACATCGTCCTGAAACAAAAACTTAATATAGCTGCCTTGAGCCTGTTGCATACAATAGTTCCAATTAGCACCTATGCCATTAGGGGCATGATGAAATACCCGTATGGGAATGGGGGTTTTGCTTTTATACTTTTCAACAATCTCTAAAGTAGTATCGGTAGAAGCATCATCGCTAACCACAATTTCCAGATTAGGGTAAGTTTGTACCAACGCACTGTCTAAGGCTTCGGCTAAATAAGCCTCGCCATTATAGGTTGGGATGCAGATGGAGACTAAATTAGAGTTACTATATAAATCTTTCATACGAGTATGTCCAAATGTATTAAATTAATAAGTAATTTTAAACTCACTTTTACCTTTAAAATCATTAAATTGAAAAACGACAAAAACCTTATTTTTTTACACATCCCAAAAAATGGTGGATCTACACTGCATTCTGTCATTGAAAGAAAATACCCCTCCGACATCATTTTTACGGTAAAAGAAGTCAACAACCGTTCTAACATTAGCGAGTTTATTTCATGGTATAAAAAAGACCGACGGCAAATAAGAATTATTAAAGGTCACGTACAGTTTGGAATACATGAAAAAATGATTGGTTCTAGCCAATATTTTACATTTTTACGAAAACCAGAAGACCGTATTCGTTCTTATTATAATTATGTAAAAAAACGTCCACATCATCGAATGTATGATACCATTTTTGGAAACAATATGTCATTTCATGAATTTGTTAGAGATATAAATAATAACGACATTCACAATACACAAGTACAATGGATAAGTGGCATAATGAGCAATAATCACAATGAACTTCTTGAACTGGCTTTACATAATATCGAACAACACTTTTCCTTTGTTGGTTTACAAGAAAAATTCAATGAATCCATAATTTTATTAGGCCAGCTTTATGGTTGGGGAGTTCCATATTATAAGTTTCTAAACAAGGGACAATACAAAAGAAATGTCCCCATACAACAAGATACTTTAGATATTATTAAAGAAAAAAACCAAGGTGATTATCAATTATACAATCTTATTGAAAAACGCTTTGCCAAGCAAGTAAAAGAGAAACCTTTTATGACATTAAAAATGAAACAACTGGAACTTTACAATAAACTTTATTCTAGTTATAAGGTGAATAAACTTATTAAACACTTAAAATAAAACTACATTAGAATCATTTACCTATAAGATTCCATAACTGCGGACATATAATATTAGGGGTAATTAGATATCAAGATGGTATGTTTTGACACCTGCTACAATGCCTAAGGCTTTGGCTAAATAAGCCTCGCCGTTATAGGTTGGGATACAGATGGAGACTAAAGGATGCTTCATATCTGAGTTTGAATCACTTTAAACAACTGCTTACAAATTACCTCTGGTGTAAAATTAGCAAACTCAATCTTATTTATAGAGCCATGATTCTGTTTTAAGTTAGTATCATTGTAATAACTCAAAACTTTTTCGCTCATAGCTTCAATATTTAAATAAGGGACTATAAAACCGCCTCCTTTTTTTACAACTTCTTCTGTTCCAGTAGCACCTTCAAAACAAATAATTGGAATTCCCATTTGCCCTACTTCAATACAAACCAAAGGAAAAGGGTCTTCTCTAGAGGTCATTAAAAACACATCAAAATCTTGATAATATTCATGAGGGTTTTCCACTTCTCCAATA